>JAFYVF010000010.1 GCA_017549265.1 Clostridia bacterium | reverse complement strand
TTCGCATATCTGCATCAATTAAGAGCACTTTTTTTCCAAGTTCTGCAAAACTTTTTGCCATATGGAGCGAAACGGTGGATTTTCCTTCGTTTTCATTACAGCTGGTAATTACAATCACCTTCACGTCTTTTCCGCAGAATTGCAGATTGGTACGAAGCACGTTGTAAGCTTCTTCGGTGAAAAAGTCATTGCTTCCGGGCAGGTTTAATTCGATTGATTTCATATCCTTATTCCTCCCCTTCATTTTTTGTTAAGATATCTGGATTGATATAGCCGTAGCCATATCCTTTTCGTCTGTATTTATAGCGATATTTCTGTTTGTTTTTCTTGTCGTTATTGGCTTCGGGAATATCCCCTAAGATACTTAAGCCTAAGTAATTTTCAATATCTTCATCGGATTTGATGGTGGTATCCAGTAAAAAGAGCACTAAAAATATGGAATAGGTTACCACTGCTGCAATTAAGCCCACAAACACAAACAAAATCGGTTTGGTTTTGTTGCAGGGCTCATAATTTAAGTTGCCGGATTCATAGAGACGAATTTGCTCAAAGCCCATGGTCTCATTGATAGCTTTTGCACCTACTTTGCAGAGGTCGTCTACCATTCTCTGCGCTTCTTCCGGAGATTCCGCCGTTACAGATACTTCCAAAATTCTGGTATTTTCGGGATTGGAGGTGGAGATTCGTTTGGAAAGCTCCCGATAATCTGCAGTAAGGTTCAGATTGTTTTTCACTTTTTCCACCACGGTGTAGCTTTTCATTAAATAGTCACAGTCGCTTACCACATCTAAAGCGGAGGAGAAATCGGTTGCCACTTCATCCGCATTGTTTTGTTCGGGGTTCATCTGTTTCACATTCTGTCGCAAAATATACATCGTTGCAGTGGAACGGTATTCCGGAGTAAAGGTGATAGTGTTTACCGTGAACAGCCCTACTGTAATCAGGACGAATACCAATGCGATAATCCATATTTTCTGAATGAAAATATCCCAAAGGTCCCGAAAAGACACCACTCTGATTTTTGTATTGTTTTCCATATTATTTCCTTCCTGAACTGTCTTGTAGTATCAGCTCTAACGCGTGTTCTTTGCAAATGAAATCGGCATAGGAGATGCCGTAGTGCTTTTTAATGTGTAAGTAGCACGGTTTCATTTTGGGGGGTCTGTATGTCAGGTCGTGAGTGTCGGTTGCCACAAAATCGCAAAGACGCTCCGACAGAATTTTCTTGGTTTGATATTTTAAGAGAAAGCCTGCTTCGCCTAAAATAGATTGGGCATTTAACTGAATGAGCACGCCCAACTGTTTTAATGATGCAATTTGCTTTAGCGATAGACGGTATCTCTCTGTGTGCGCAAGAATGGGAATATATCCTGATGAAAGGAGATTTTTTAATCCGTCTGATATTTCCCGATAGGAAGCATGGTGAGAAAAATCCACCAGCACGTATCGGCTATGGTTTAAGGTTTGGCACAGTCCTTCGTGAAGCCAGGAAACGCAGTCGGGACTGTAATACAGTTCATTTCCGGGGTATAGTTTCATATCCGGATATTTTTGAGTCACATAAGCTAAAAGTGTATCAAAAGCAAGGGATTTTTGGGAAGTATTGTTTCCGTAAAAGCCGGGATGAAAGTGAGAAGTGAGGCAAAGGTGGCGAACACCTTCTTCATACATTTTGTCTGCTAACAAAAACATTTCTTCTTTCGTTTTGGGGCCGTCGTCAGTATGGTATAGAATGTGCGAGTGAATATCGGAGAACTCCATGGGAAATCCCCTCCTCGTTAAGATGTTCCCCCGAGAGACGAAGCTCTCGGGGGTTTTTAGTATGTTTTTTAAAATTTATTTGGAAATAGCTGCGGGAGTGCTCATTACGGGAGTCAGCTCACCGGTAGAATTCCAAACATAAATTTTAATGGTTTCATTTGCACCAACTGCCATAGCAGGAGTGGTGTAAGTAGTGTTTGCACCTTCGGTGGTGGTCACTTCGGCATCGATAAATTCCATGCCAAGAAGTGCATTGGTGGTTTTATCGTAGTGTGCAGCCAAAACGGTTACAGTGCCGGTTTCGGTTGCGGTAAAGGTTACTTTTGCGTGCAGATTGGTTACGTTTTCTAAGGAGTCAACCATCTGTTTTGCATCAGAATCATAGAACCAAGTGCCTTTGGGCATTACCATCTTACAGGTTTCGGCATCGAAGTCATAGGTGCCTGCAGGAATTAAACCGTTGGTTTTATCTGCACCGATGGTTCTGCCGTAGTTGCTGAGTCTGCCGTTGGAACGAACGAAGTAGAAATCGCCTTTCCATTCTATTACACCGGTATCATACTGCTGTTGACCGTTGATAAAGTAACATAAGTTACCATAGTTATCATAATCAACGCCATTTTTCAGAATCATCTTAGCGTCTTCGCCAAATTCGTAATCGCCTTCGGGCAGTAAGCCGTTGGCTTTGTCTTCGGAGATGGAGGTAGCCCAAGTTATCAGACGTCCGTTTAAACGAACATAGTAGAAGTTGTCGTTCCACTGAACCAAACCGGTATCATACTGCACTTCGCCGTCGATTGCGTAATAGTAGTAGCCGTCTACCATAAATACGCCGTCAATGTCACGAACATATTTACCGTCTTCGGTAAATTCATATGCCATATCGTCATCAATTACATTGCCGGTTAAAGCAATACCGCGATAGTCAAACAGGTATTTTTCGCCTTCGATTTCAGCCCAAGCCTGTTTGTAGTATCTGTGGCAGTAGTAGAACATTTTACCTTCGTCGGTATATTTCCAACCGCCTAAGGATAAACCTTTATCATCTGCAAAGCGGTAGTCGATACCGTTCATGGTCACGGTGCCTTTTGCTGCATAGCCGTTGGAGTAGAAGTAGTGCCAGCCATCGGATAAGTTCACCCAACCGTACACAGCCTGACCTTCTAAGTAATATTTCCAGCCGTTGTCATCTTGGATCCAGCCGTTTGCGGTGGAACCGGTTTCGCCACAGTTACCGCACACATTCTGACCGCCAACAACTTTGTAGTTATGGCCGGTTGCTTCTAAGGTTTCACCCCAGGTGATAATGGAGTTACAGTCATTACAGAAGGTTCTGCCGGTGTAGCCGTCTTCGGTACAGGTTGCAGCTTTGTCTTCTAATGCCACTTCATTGTGAACGTGCCAGCCTTCTTTTTCAAAGGTGGAGGTGAGACGAGTGGAGTTGTATTCGGTAGAGGTAGTTAAAATCTCGGAAGCGAAGGTTGCTTCGGTACCGTCGGAGCAAGTGAGATGACCCATTTCCACGCCGGTCATTACGGAAACCAAACGGTACATTTTGTAGTCTTCGCTGCCTGTGGTATTGATAAATTCAGGAATCCATACTCTGATGGGTAAGGAAGCTACTACAGCTTCGCCGGTCTGGGCAGTGGGTTTTTCACGGGTAATGGTGATGGTTGCATCGTTGGTTTCGGGGTCGATGGTGTACTCTGCGGAGAACCCGTCTGCTAATACCATATGGTCTAATTCCCAAGTGTTGTTGTTATCCAATTCCAAAGTTGTGGTGATAACGTCCACGTTTTCGATGTTATCGGAAACTAAGTTCATCCATACTAAGGAGCCGATACCAACGTTTTCTAAGGTTTCATCTGCTTTTACGTAGTGGATGGTATTTAAGGTGTTTGCGCTATTGTCGATGGTTAAGGTTCTTTCCTGATAGGAGGTGTTGCCGTTGTTATCAGAAATTTCCACGCGAACGGTATGTACGCCGTTTGCTAAGGTTACGTTATTGGATGCAATGTAACCTGCAGAAGAACAGGTGGAGGGAACTTCCACGCCGTCAACATATACTTTTGCAGAGGTGGTATCTAAACCGGTGTAGTTGGTTTTGTCCATAGCATCTTTTGCATTTGCCACAAAAGATACCACGTTTTCGGTGATGGTCTGGCCGTTAATTTCAATAGGAGTATCGGTCATAGAGTGACCTACCTTCACATTGGAAATGATGGGTGCATCAAAATCTTCCACAGCGGAGGAGTAGTTAACGGTGATATCGTCAATGTAGTAAGTAACGTCTGCATAGTAGTTGGGGCGTTCGTTATGAACATAACCGTCTGCAGTGTTGTTGGTGTCACTTCTATAGAGACGAACTTCGTTTAATTTGGTAACATTTGCACCGATATCTTTTACGGGAACGGTGAAATACTGCCAACCGGTGCCGTATTTGAATTCGTGACCTAACACAACGGGAATTGCATTACCAAAGTCCCATTCATAACCGTGAGAGCCTTCGGGGATATACATCCAGAAGCTTAAGGACACCGCGTCGGTTAAGTCAATATCCCATCCAAACAGCTTGGACTGACACCAGTTCATACAGGTGATGGAATTGGAGGTGGATTTGTATTTGAATGCGTAGTTACCGTTTCTTACCTTACCGTCTTCTTTGGTACAAACGCT
>JAFYVF010000113.1 GCA_017549265.1 Clostridia bacterium | reverse complement strand
GTTTCTTCTTTTGTTTCTTCTTTTGTTTTTTTCTGATCCAAAGGAATCCGGATGGAAATGCCCAAAACTTTTAGTTTCAAAAGCATTTCTTTTTCTCCCACGGAAAAGAGCACCGAAAACGGGCACATCAGAAACACAGCTACCAAGAGCAATATCACTAAAAGAATGATGAGCAGTACTGTAAAAATTGTTCCCATTATGCCTCCTCTTCCTCCTTGTCAGATTCTTCCTCGGGTGCTATATCTGAAAAAGTCAGATTATCTGTGTGATTGATATTTTGCAGTAATTTTAATTCCAGTTTTGGCAGCTCGTCCAAACTTTCTAAACCAAACACCCTTAAAAACTCACTGGTAGTGCCATACAACATGGGTCTGCCGGGCGCATCCATTCTGCCCCGTTGCTCAATTAAATCCCTCTCCAGTAATCGAACAATAGAATTATAGCTATCCACTCCGCGGACCGCATCCACCATCGCCTTGGTCACCGGCTGATTATAAGCAATAATGGAAACTGTTTCCAGTGATGACTGGCTGAGCCCTCTTTGTGCTCTGGTTTCCAGCATTTTTGCAATATAGGGATGATGTTCACTGCGAGATACCATCTGAATGGAATTTTCCAGACGAATGACCTTCATCCCACGGGATTTTTTATTAAAATCTTTCATAAAATCGGAAACCAACTCCACCACATCATCGTGAGAAAGCTCCAGAGTTTCTTCCAATCTTGAAAATTCTGCGGGACTTCCCAAAGCAAATAAAATGCTTTCTAAAATCCCGAACAATTCTTCTTTTTTCATAATCTGTTCCTTATGCACTCAACATAAATATATCTTTTTTAAAAGTAACTTGCAATTTTTCTTCTTTGAGTAAATCGAGTAACCCCATAAAAGTTGCCGCCACTTGCGCTCTTGTAGAGCAAATTTGTAAAAACGCTTCCACAAGTTCAATCTTTTTGGACCGCTTCACCACAAGAAGAAGCTTGTCCGACATTAAGGCAACCGATACCACTTCCCGCTCAATAATTCCCGAAAACACGCCCTTATCGGGAGGGAGCTTGGTTTCAATACGCATCACCATTTCTTCTAAGGCGGTAATCAGATTTTCTTTTGGTAAATCCAGCTTGGTATAACGGATTAAGCCTTTAATTTTTTCCGTCCCTTTGGTGAAGGTGTATGCTCCCAATGGTTCTCGTTCTTTTAAGTAAGAAGAAAGCTCTTTATATTGTTGATAATCCAGAAGTTTTTGCATCAGCTCTTTTCTGGGATCTTCCTCTTCCTCAGCATCATCCACAGGTGGCTTTGGCAGAAGCATTTTGGATTTAATGTACAAAAGTTCCGACGCCATCACAATAAATTCGGAGGCGATTTCCATATCAAGCTTCTCCATCTCCCGCAGATAAGCAATATACTGCTCCGTCAACGTGAAAATGGGAATATCATAAATATCAATTTTATTGGTACGGATGAGATGCAAAAGAAGGTCCATGGGCCCTTCAAACTGCTCTAATTTTAACTCTATCATTGAATGATTATCCTATATCCTAAAACAGATTTTGACAGTGGATCAACTATAGTATGGCATAAATTGTCAAATACACTAAAAACATTTTGCTCTCCAGTACCCAGCAGTAAATCAAACGCTCCGGCATATAGTAAAACCAGGAAAATCACCATAATATAGCGTTCATACTGCATCACTTTAAAATAGTAGCGGCTGGGCAAAAATGCAAACAGCACACGAGAGCCGTCCAACGGCGGAATAGGAATCAGATTAAATACTGCTAAGGCGATACTGTAGTGTGTCAACATGCGAAAAAACACAACAGCATAATGCAAAATCTGAGATAACGTTTCATTTCCTTGCATTTCACCCCAACGCATTCCTATGGCAGAAAGGTAGCATAAAATCAACGATAAAAACGCAATCACCAGGTTCATAACAGGCCCCATCAGCGCAGTGATTGCCATTCCTTTTTTGGGGTCACGGAAATTGGCAGGATTGATGGGCACAGGTTGCAACAACATCACAAAGCCCACAAACATTAAAATTCTGGACAGGTTTGCCATTGCCGGGTTATCAAACAACTGACCCACAAACAAGCCCAATAAAATCCAGCCGGCATTCATAGTGTTAATATGACGGAAGGGATTGAAGCTTAAACGCCCCATCTGCTTAGCGGTGCGGTCTCCCATCAGATAAGCAGTGTAACCGTGTGCAATTTCGTGAGGCAAAAGTGCAAACAGCAAGGTGAGTACCGTAATCAGTGCGGACATCACAGTATCTAAGGTAATATTCATAAACCGTTCAAAATCCTTTCGCGTTGATAGTTTTTACCTATTTTATATTGTACCACATACTTCCCTGTTTTGCAATGAGTTTTCAAAAAAAACATACAAAAAACACAGATTTTTCCAAAGATTTTAAAAGTTTTTTCTCCGTTTTGTTTTATTTTCATAAAAAACTAATCGTCAATTAAGTTTAAAAGGTCATCTTTCACGTTTTCCTCTTGGGTTTCCAAGTTGGTATAACTGTTGGGAACAGAACCCACCACCACCGTTTCACTCATGGGAACGGTGGCAACCACACAAGTGCCATACGTCCGCTGACCGGGAAGCATCAGAGATACATCCAAAGACACCTTCACCGTCATGGCGTGTCGGGTCTGATTTACTCCAGCATCGGAAAATTCACTGAAAAGCTCCACAAACACCTCTCCATAAGGATAAGCATCCAACGTAAGGTGTGGCCCATGATTAGAAAGAAATTCCATTCCCGAAAGATTGCCTAGCGGAATGGAAATTTTCGCATTGTTTGTTTCTGCAATCCGCTTTGAAATCAAAAGAGTAAGCTCCGAACGAAAGCGGTTCATCACAGCAGTGTCGGGCAATACCAGGGTAGGCTCCCCTTCCGCCGTTTTTTCCACAGAAAGAAACTTGCTTCCTAAGTACTCCTCACGGCTTAATAGCTCCGAAACTGCGCTGTGAATGACTTCCTGTCCGATATGATTCGCCTTTGCCTCACACAGATTTTCCAAAAGGGGACAAAACACGCCGGTATACCAACGAAAGAATCCCACTGCTATCAACACAAAAAATATCACCCAAAAAACTTTGCCGTGTTTTTTTCGGAAAGGGCTGACGGTTCTTCTGATAACAACCTTCCCCATAGTATCCCCTCCTTCCTTCCAATTTATGATTTTTTTAAAAAGTTGATACTAAAAAAAGCAAACAAAAAAGCCTGTTTTTAAACAGGCTTTTTCGGACAATATCTGTCTTATGAGTTTTAGTCGAGATAATCTTTGAGTTTTTTACTTCTGGAAGGATGACGCAATTTTCTTAGCGCTTTTGCTTCAATCTGACGGATTCTTTCACGGGTTACGTTAAATTCTTTCCCAACTTCTTCTAAGGTTCTCATTCTGCCGTCATCCAGACCGAAACGAAGTTTCAACACACGGGATTCTCTGGGAGTTAAGGTATCCAGCACGGATGTTAACTGTTCACGAAGCAACATATAGGTTGCAGAATCTGCAGGCGCAGGTGCGGATTCATCCTGGATAAAGTCGCCCAAGTGGCTGTCTTCTTCTTCCCCGATAGGAGTTTCCAAAGACACGGGGTCCTGAGCAATTTTCTGAATTTCACGCACACGTTCCACGGTAGTGCCAAGAGCTTTTGCCAGTTCATCATGGGTAGGTTCTCTGCCCAATTCCTGAAGCAACTGACGGGTCACTCTTAAGAGTTTGTTGATGGTTTCCACCATGTGAACAGGAATACGAATGGTTCTTGCCTGGTCTGCAATTGCTCTGGTAATAGACTGACGAATCCACCAGGTAGCATAAGTAGAGAATTTGTAGCCTTTGCGGTAATCAAATTTTTCCACCGCTTTGATGAGCCCTAGGTTCCCTTCCTGAATCAAATCCAAAAACAGCATTCCGCGTCCTACATAACGCTTTGCAATGCTTACCACCAGACGCAGGTTTGCTTCTGCCAGCTGACGTTCTGCTTCCTCATCGCCTTCAGACATCCGTTCTGCCAGTTTCAGCTCGTCCTCGGTGTGCAAAAGAGGCACTTTCCCGATTTCCTTCAAATACATTCTCACAGGGTCATCAATGGAAATCCCTTCAGCGTTTAGGACAATGTTCATTTCGGCTTCATCAGGAAACTCGATATCCACCGCATCTTCAAAATCCTCGTCGCCCACAATTTCCACGCCCATTTTTTCCAAACGTTCGTAAATTTTTTCAATATCATTTACCGAAACGTCAATTTGGTCCAAACGGACATTTAATTCATTTAAAGTGATTTTTCCCTGTTTTTTCGCAAATTCAATCAACTCTTTGATGACTTGCTTTTTATTCTCTGTAATTTCAGACATTTCTTACCTCTTTCCTAAGAATCCTTCTTGTCATTCTTATCGTTTCTTTGTTTGAGTTTTTTGGTATATTCCAGTAATTTTAACATATCGTCCCGATCATCGTCGGAGAATGAAACCGTTTCCGCTTCGTTTTCAATTTTTTGGAGCAAAGAATCCAAGTAAATGTGAAAATCCAAAAACGGTTCTTTTTCCATAAAAATTTCGCTTGCCGTTTTCGCTTCTTCCCGATTGAGCTTTCCGATAATCATCGCCACATCGGGCTTTTGCGACGCATCCGTCAACTCGCAGAAAATTTCATAAATCTTTTTATGAAGCTCCTCGCGAAAATGTTCTGCCTTAATTTTTTCCCGAATTTTCGGAAAATATGACGGATTTTCCACCACAAGTTTTAAAAGTGACTGAGACACGCTCTTTTTCCTTAGCATTGCCATTTCCGCAATATCCACAGGTGTTTCTAATTTCTTATGTTTCTGCGCCTGCTTCACTTGTGCCAAAATGGAATCATAACTGATTTTGGTAATCTCCGCCACTTTCTTGGCATACACTTCCAATTCCAGTTTGTTATAAATATTTTTTAGAATGCCGATGGCTTTCTTGGTGTATTCAATCCGTTCTTCGTCATCGGAAAAACCACCTTTTGGATAAATGGTCGAAAGCTCATAATCCACACCGCTTAAAGAACTTGCAATGGCAGTGCGATAAGCTTCGGGGCCGAACTTTTTAATCAGCTCGTCCGGGTCTTTGGCACCGGAATATTTTAGGATACGAACCTGCAACCCATCTTTTTTTAAAATATCCACTGCTTTTCTGGTGGCATTCTGACCTGCACCGTCACTATCGAAGGAAATAATCACCCGATTGGTGAACCGTTTTAACAGACGGGAGTGGTCTTCACAAAAGGCAGTCCCAAGGGATGCCACAGCGTTCTGAAACCCTGCCTGATACAGCGCAATCACGTCCATATAGCCTTCTGCTAAAATCATATAGTCTTCCGAAGTGTTTTTCGCCAAATTCAAACTGAATAAATTCTGACGTTTGGAAAAAATCGGAGTTTCACCGGTGTTTAGGTATTTTGGGAGACCATCTCCCATCACCCTTCCACCGAAGGCAATCACATTGCCTCGTAAATCCATCACCGGAAAGATTACCCGATCCCGAAAGAAGTCAAAGATTCTTCCGTTTTTCATAAGACACAACCCGCTTTTTACAATATCCTCGTCCGAAAAGCCATTTTGCTTTAATGTGCGATACATAAAGTTCCATTCATTGGGTGCATATCCCAACCCGTAGGTCTTAATGGTATCATCCGAAAGTCCCCGACCCCGAAGATACGAAAGCGCTCCTCTTCCGGTTTCACTGTTTAAGCACCGAAAATAGGTTCTGCCGGCAATTTTATTCATTTCCCTGATATTTCGTTTCAGACGGGTAAATTCACTGACCTCATCTTTTTCTTCGGGGAGAGGAATCCCTGCCCGCTGTGCCAAAAACTTTACCGCTTCCACAAAATCCAAATTTTCAATATGCTCAATGAAATGAATCACCGTTCCTCCTGCACCGCATCCGAAACAATGATACAACTGCATCCCGGGATTCACGAAAAAGGAGGGCGTTTTTTCCGAATGAAAGGGACAAAGCCCAATATATCGGTTGCCGCTGCGTTTTAGATTCACGTAAGAAGAAACAACATCCACAATGTCGTTTTTCTCTTTGACTTCATTCAAAAACTCTTCCTCAAAGTACAAACGGCACCACGCTCCTTTCTCCCCGTTGGCCAAACAATTCCGGCCGTTGGGTTCCTTCATTAGTAATATTCGACACAAAGGCGGATTTTCCTTTTTTTTGAAAGGATTTTTGAGTTTTTCTGAAAGTTTTTTAAAAATTGGGAAAATATTGGAACTTTTTTCAGAAAAATCTGTCGAACTGTAACAAAGATGAAACAGAAAATTATTGGCATTATACTTGAATTTTCGGGCAAACTGTGTTATACTATGAGCAAAATAGGGGCACAGTTTGTTATAACGTGTTCCAAAAGAATCCGAAAATGATTTTTCTTAGCCATCGCAGAAATAAATGAGGTGATTTCTTGAAGAAGGCAAGCTCAAAAACAACAAGAACAACAAAAACAAAAACACCGGTAAAAAAGAATAAAAAATCCAAAAAGCCTCAAAGCTTTGCGAAAGTATTCTTTAAAACACTGGGAAAAATTGCATTAATTGCAATTCCCGCCTTGATGTTGGTTGCCGTAGGTATCGTGTGGAGTATCATTAGTTCCACCCCTCCCATTGACGTGGAAAACCTACGTATGGATTTAAACAGCACCATTTATTATTTAGATGCCAACGGAGAACCTGTAAAATTTGAAGATGTCCGAGGCGACCAGAACCGAGACTGGGTAGAATACGCCAAAGTGCCGCAACATATGAAAGATGCCTTTGTTGCTATTGAGGATGAGCGTTTCTTCTCCCACGCCGGTTTTGACCTGAAACGTACCGCCAAAGCTGTTATCGACTATCTCACGAAAGGCTCCGACGCCCAAGGGGGCAGTACCATTACGCAGCAGCTGGTGAAAAACATCACCGGTAATAACGACAGAAGCCCCAAACGAAAAGTTCAGGAAATCTGGCTGGCATATCAGTTGGAACAGGAATTGAGTAAAGAACAGATTTTAGAGCTTTATATGAATACCATCCATCTGGCAAACAATACCGATGGCGTGCAGGCCGCTGCCAGACTGTATTTTGATAAGGATGTTTCCGACCTGTCTTTGGCAGAGTGTGCTTCCATTGCAGGGATTACCCAGTATCCTGTACGTTACAATCCCTTTATCAACCCCGAAAACAATAAAAACAAAGCCAAACTTGTTCTGCAGAAAATGCTGGAACTTGGCAAAATCGACCAGGCAGCTCACGATGAAGCAGTGGAAGAATTAGATGCAATGGTCTTTGAAGAAAGACAGCTGGAAGTAAAACGGGAGGAAAAATCTTCCTATATTGCAGAAGTTATTATTGACGATGCCGTTCAGCTTTTGGTAGACCAGTCCGTTGCCGGACCGGCAGCAGCCCGTAAAATGGTGCTCTCCGGCGGATGCAAAATTATTTCCACCGTGGATCCGAAAGTACAAGCTGCAATTGATAAAGTATATTCCGACCCCAAAAACTTTGTCAGCTACCTGCCCGATGAAGTCATTCCACAGAGTGCCATTGTGGTGATGGATCCCATGACAGGTTATGTGAAAGGCCTTAGCGGCGGTATCGGAGAACGCTCCGGTTCCTACACGTTAAACCGCGCCATTGACACTAAGCGTCAACCCGGCTCCACCATCAAACCCCTTTCCATTTATGCTCCTGCGCTGGAAGCAGGGCTGATTACCCCTCAAAAAGTGATGAACGACTCTCCGGTTGACGTAGTAAACGGCAAAAACTGGCCCAGCAACCAGTACAACAGCAGTGACCCGGCTTATTTTGGCAACATTACGATTCAAAGAGCCGTGGAAAAATCCACCAACACCATTCCTGTGAAAATCTTGCAGGATTTGGGCACGGAAGAATCCTATAAGTTCTTACGGGAACGGTTCCATATTGACACGATTACCGAAGCGGATAAGTCCGCATCTCCTTTAGCACTGGGCGGTTTAACCAACGGTGTTACCGTTATGGACATGACCGCAGCATATGCTACCTTTGCCAACAACGGTATTTATACCAAACCCATTACCGTTTTAGAAATTCAGGACCGTAACGGCAATGTGATCGCAAAAGCACAACCCGAAACCACAATCGCAATGAGAGAGAGAACTGCAGAACAGATGCACCAGATGCTCTTATCCGTTGTGAAAAACGGTACCGGTACCGGCGCTGCATTCTCTAATGTGAAAGCAGGCGGAAAAACCGGTTCCACTGACCAGTCCAAAGACAGATGGTTTGTTGGATACACCCCCAACTACGTGGCAGCGGTGTGGTTCGGCTATGACGAACCCAGAGAAACAAACTTTTCTCCCAACCCTGCCCTAAAAGGTTGGAAGGCTGTTATGGACATTATTATGAAGGATGCAGCCCCCCGTGAATATGCTACCCACACTCCGTCGGTAATTCCCAGCTCCAGCTTCAATATTGAAGTTTGTTCCGTTACCGGTAAGCTCCCCGGTCAATTCTGTATTGACCACAATACCATAGAAACCAGAAGCTTTACCAGTGGCGGTCCCACGGAAAAATGCTCCGAACAGGATCATATCGACCATATCCTGTTGGAACCCACTCCCGGAGAGGACGACAATCTGGTAACGGATGATGATGATCCCTCTGATACAGATTCACCAAAACCATCTGCCAGTCCCAAACCAACCGCTACGCCTACGCCTAAACCATCTGCAACGCCTGCAGTTACCCCGTCTCATAAGCCGGCTCTGCTACCGGACGCAGCGTAGCTTGTGACTTAGGAATGTGAATTTCTCTGAAAGCGTGATTCTTTCACACAAAAAGAAGACAGTATGCAAAAGAAATTGCATACTGTCTTTTTTTGTTTTTTGTTATGTTTTGTCATAGGAAATGAATTCAGCGCCATTTCCCATTCCATATTCAAAACGCAGAAAAATGGATGCAAAAATCGGAAACCGAAAGAAACTTGTTTCTTCTCCCGACGGCGTACCGAGTGTACGCCGAGGGTGAGGTTAACGGTTTTGGCGCCATTTTTCAAGTTTAGTTAGAGAGGTCTCTTTCTTACTGCCATTGCATGTGCCGCAAAACCTTCCAGTTCCGCAAAATTTCCGGCTTTATCTTTGACGGAAATGAAGCCGTCTTTGGTTACGTAACCGAAGGAAGAACGTTTCATAAAGTCTAACACACCAACGGAAGAATAGGTTTTTGCAAATCCGCCGGTGGGAAGAATTGCGTTGGGGCCCATTAAGAAGTTACACAAGGTAACGGGAGTCCATTCGCCTAACAGGATTTCTCCTGCATTTTTGATTTGGGGAAGCACGTCAAAGGGATTTTGACAAAGCACTTCCATATGTTCGGGAGCATATTCGTTCACAAATGCAACGGATTGCTCAAAGTTATCGGTAATAATGGCACCGCCATAGGTAGATAAGTTGGTGTTGATAAAGCTCTGACGAAGCTCCGGCAGTTCCTTGATATATTCGGTTGCCAACGCACACACTTCGTGCACGAATGCTTCGTTGTGACATACTAACAGTGCCGCAGAGTCGGGACCGTGTTCTGCTTCGATTAACCAGTCCAACGCTGCTTTTTTGGGATCGGTGGAATCGTCACACAAAATGATGGATTCGCTGGGACCTGCAGGTAAGCCGGTGTCGATATAGTTTGCCAGCACACGTTTTGCAGCAGTGGCAAACGCATTGCCGGGGCCGATTACTTTTCTGGTTTTCGGAATGGATTCGGTGCCGAATGCAACTGCCGCAATCGCCTGAATACCACCCACTTTGAAGATTTCGGTGATACCCAACAGTTTTGCAGCGGTTAAAATGGCATCGTCCACTTTGCCTTCTTTATTGGGAGGAGTTACCACAACAATTTTTTCCACTCCTGCAACCACAGCAGGAACACCCAACATCAGAAGCACAGAGGGGAAACTTCCCTTGCCGCCGGGCACATACAGACACACGCTTTCAATGGGAGTAGTTTTTTCTCCTGCGATGATGCCTTTGTCCACTTCGGTCATCCACATTTCTTCCGGTTTCTGTTTTTCATGGAAATTTCTGATGTTATTGTATGCATAGGTGATAGCTTCTTTGGAAGTTGCATCAATGCGGTTGTATGCTTCCTCGATTTCTTCGGGAGTAACCTTCATAGTTTCGGAGGTAAGTGCAATTTTATCAAATTTTTCGGTATATTTTAATACCGCTTTATCCCCGTTTTCTTTTACGTCCCAAGAAACTTCCTTCGCCACATCCATATATGCGGTGATATCAATTTCAGCACGTTTTAAAATGAACTCTTTTTTCTCGGGGGTGAGTTCGCTGTATTTATAGATATTCATGAGAAATGCTCCTAAAAATCAAAAATTAAACTTTTAAGTTACGGCTGCCGGGTTTTACCAGAGGCAGTTTACCTTCCTGACAAATGGGGCAATTATCGGGTTCAAAGGATTCCACTGCCATGGATAATACAGAATAGTAAGGAACGCCGAAATCAATCTGTCCACCGGTTCTGTCCACGATGGAACCAACGCCACAAACGATACCGCCTGCTTCTTGAATCAGTTTGATTACTTCTTTTACAGAACCGCCGGTGGTAACAACATCTTCCACTACCAACACTTTCTGACCTTTTTCCACGCCGAAGCTTCTGCGGAAGGTCATTTCGCCGTTTTCTCTTTCTGCAAAGATGTTGGGAACGTTTAAGTGGCGGGAAACTTCGTAAGACATTAAGATCGCACCGATTGCGGGACCGCAAACGATGTCGGGTTTATTTTCCCCCAAACGGTCTGCCAGTTCTTTGCAGAGCAGTTCGGAAAGTTTTGCATCTTTAAAGATTTTTGCACACTGTAAGTATCTGTTGGAATGGCGTCCGGAGGTCAGCAGGAAATGGCCTTCTAATAACACGCCGGCTTCTTTTAACAGTTCCAATGCTTTTTCGTTGGTAATCATAGTATCGTATCCTTTCTTTATGCCACACAAAATGTGTTATTTATAAAATTATCTTATTCATTATAGCACACATTTTCCGAAATTGCTATACCTTTTTAGGATTTTTTTTAAAAAGTTTACAATTTCTTGAAATTATCATAATTCACTTGATTTTTTACCATAGGGTATAGTATAATAAACGGGTAAAAAAGGAGGCGTGATCTATGAAATGTCCGTATTGCGGTTTCGCAGAAAGTAAAGTAATTGATTCCAGACGGTTGGAAGAAACCAATTCTATCAAACGCCGTCGGGAATGTTTAGCCTGTGAAAAACGGTTTTCCACTTACGAAAGAGTGGAGCTTGCTCCCTTAGTGGTAATCAAAAAGAACGGAGACCGTGAACAGTTTGACCGTCAGAAACTTCTTCGGGGCATTATGCACGCCTGCGAAAAACGTCCCGTATCCATTGACATGATGGAAAAACTGGTTTCCGAAGTGGAAACCACCTTGAACAATGAACTGATGCAGGAAGTGGAAAGCGAAAGAATCGGAGAGTTGGTCATGGATAAATTAAAAGAGGTGGACGAAGTTGCCTATGTTCGTTTTGCTTCGGTTTACCGTCAATTTCGTGACATCAACACCTTTATGGAAGAATTGCAGAAGCTTTTAAAATAACTTTTTAAAGGATTTATCTTATGGAATCAATGAAACCAAAAAAAATTGCGGTGGGCATGAGCGGTGGCGTGGATTCTTCTGTTTGTGCCCTGCTGTTGCAAGAATCAGGCTACCAAGTATCGGGAATCACCATGCTTCTCCATGGTGGATGTGATGACGAGCAAGGTTGTGGCACCACCTCAGACATTGAAGATGCGAAAGCCGTTTGTGAGCGTTTGGGGATTCCCTTGCATGTGTGCGACCAAAGGAAAGGCTTTGAAAAGCAGGTCATTGAACGGTTTTCCAAAAGCTACGAACTGGCCGAAACACCCAATCCCTGCATCCTTTGTAATCGCTACATGAAATTTGATGCCATGCTGGAAGAATCACTGGCTTTAGGCTTAGACGGGATTGCCACAGGTCACTATGCCCGTGTGGAATATGATGAGAAATCGGGACGCTATCTCTTAAAGAAAGCTTTGGATGAAAGTAAAGACCAAAGCTATGTGCTTTATTCTCTAACCCAACATCAACTTTCTCATACCCTGTTCCCTCTGGGAAATTTAGAAAAAACCAAGGTCAGAGAAATAGCGGAGAAAAAAGAATTAAAAAACGCTCACAAAAAAGAAAGCCAGGACATTTGCTTTGTCCCTGACGGAGACTACGCAGGATTTATCCGACGTTATCGGGGCATTACCTTTCCGGAAGGTAATTTTGTGGATAAAAACGGAAAAATTTTGGGAAAACATAAAGGCATTATTCATTATACCATTGGTCAGCGAAAAGGACTGGGATTATCCTTCCCCTGCCCTATGTATGTGATTTCCAAGGATTTAGCCACCAACACCGTGGTCTTAGGACCCATTGATGAGTTATATCAATCCACCTTTACTGCCACCGATATCAATTTGATTTCAGTGGATAAAATTGAAGGTGAAATGCAAGTTGCAGCCAAAATCCGTTACAATCAGAAAGAGCAACCTGCTACTGTAACGCAAATTGATGAAAATACCATACAAGTTACTTTTACGGAGCCTCAGAAAGCCATCACCAAGGGACAAGCCGTTGTGTTATACGACCAAGATACCGTGGTAGGTGGCGGCACCATTATGTAACGAAAATAACAACAATAACAAAAAGAGAAAGAGAGGAATCTCCCCATGAAACACCTAAAAAAAATTCTTGCCGTGATTGCGGCATTGGCAACCATCTTCACCATTACCGTATTGGCTTCCGGAGAAGACCCGGTGATTTCCTTAAGCTATTTAAACGAAATCTTTATGCCGAAGGTGGAAAAGAAAATCAATGAAACCGCAGTATTCACCGTGGTGAATGTGGAAAAAGGAAAAACCTTTGTTGCCGGTGCAGGCTGCGAATTCATCTTGCGTGGCGGTGAAGCAACCGTAAACGCTTCCAATCAGGGGGGATTATCCGATACCACCGCAGGTGGTGATTTAGCTCAGGATACCAATGTTCCTGCCAACCATCTGTTAATCGTACCCCGTGATGACGGCAGAGGTTTTGAGGCTACCACTGACGTGATTATTATGGTAAAAGGTGCCTACGAAATCAAATAATTTTTTTAAAAATTTCAAAAAATCACTTGTAAAAACGCATCTTCGGTGATATAATAATATCACGCCGGATGAGGCGTTTCCAAAAAACAAAAATCCTGCCGTTCGCGTCAGCCGGGTATTTATTAGAACCAACACATTTTATAAGGGAGCCTATCTCCTCTCGTCAATTGTAGGCCCACCGCCGTTTTCGGCCGTATGGGGAACGTGCGACTGAGGGTAAGCACCCACCTGCACAAGCAGGTTTCTAATATTATCTTCGGGCAACGGCTCGGCGGGATCAAATAGTTTTAAAAAGTCGCATGAAATCATTTTCTTGCGACTTTTTTGCATAAAAAAGAGAAATTTTTTTAGAATCTTTTTTAAAAAAAAGACTTGTCAAACAACAGATTCTATTGTATACTATAATTAGTAAAAATTATGCTATCACCAGGAAGAGAGGACATAAACCATGGAATTTACCAACATCATCAGAAAAACCGATTCCAAAGTGGCAGATGCCATTGAGTTGGAAGTAAAAAGACAGCGTTCCAAAATTGAACTGATTGCCTCCGAAAACTTTGTTTCCGAAGCGGTGCTTCAGGCAGTTGGCTCTCCCTTAACCAATAAATATGCAGAAGGATATCCCGGCAGACGTTACTACGGCGGTTGCGAATGTGTGGATATTGTGGAAGATATCGCAAGAGACCGTGCAAAAGCAATTTTCGGTTGCGACCACGCTAACGTGCAGCCTCATTCCGGTGCCA
The DNA here is from genome assembly GCA_017549265.1 of Clostridia bacterium. Taxonomy (GTDB): domain Bacteria; phylum Bacillota; class Clostridia; order UMGS1840; family UMGS1840; genus SIG452. The sequence continues at coordinate 716 of JAFYVF010000113.1, read as the reverse complement.
ATGCAAACACCGCAGTATATTTTGCAATGTTAGAACCCGGTGACACTATCTTAGGTATGAGCCTGGCACACGGCGGCCACTTAAGCCATGGTAGCCCCGTAAATATCTCCGGTAAATATTTTAATATCGTTTCCTACGGCGTGGATGATGATACCCACACCATCAATTACGATAAAGTAAGAGAATTGGCATTAGAACATAAACCCAAAATGATTGTGGCAGGTGCATCCGCATACCCCAGAATCATTGATTTCCCCAAATTCAAAGAAATTGCAGACGAAGTGGGCGCATACTTAATGGTAGACATTGCCCACATTGCAGGGTTAGTTGCTGCAGGATTACATCCCAGCCCGGTTCCCTATGCAGACTTTGTGACCACCACCACTCACAAAACCTTAAGAGGTCCCCGTGGCGGTATGATTATGTGTAAAGAAGAATACGCAAAAGCAATTGACAAAGCAGTATTCCCCGGTCTTCAGGGCGGTCCTTTGATGCACGTTATCGCAGGAAAAGCTGTTGCTTTTGGCGAAGCTTTGACTCACGAATTCAAAGAATATCAGAAAAAAATCATTGAAAATGCAAAAGCAATGGCAGATGCATTCATCGAAGAAGGTATTGACCTGGTTTCCGGCGGTACCGATAATCACTTAATGCTCTTAGATTTAAGAAATCTGAGCGTTACCGGTAAAGATGCAGAACACAACTTAGACGAAGTG
>JAFYVF010000112.1 GCA_017549265.1 Clostridia bacterium | reverse complement strand
TATCGAATCCCGCCATCAAATTGGGCACAACCATACTGTCATCTTCGGTACCGCGGATAATGGCAATGGCTTTATCAAGGTCTAAAAGAATTTTCTTTAACCCTTCTAATAAATGTAATTTATCGGATTTCTTTTTGATATCGTGAAGGAGTCTTCTTCTTACGCAGTTGATACGGAATTTTGACCACTCGCATATAATTCCGCCCACACCGTACACATCAGGTTCATTGTTTACAATCAGGTTGAAGTTGCAGCCGAAGGTGTCCTGCAAGGGAGTCATTTTATATAACTTCAGCATCAGGGCATCCGGGTCCACACCTCGTTTTAAATCAATGGCGATTTTTAGACCTTTCAAGTCGGTTTCGTCACGGACATCTGCAATTTCCTTGCTTAATTTTCCGCCTTTGATATTTTCCACGATTTTATCGATGATTGCTTCAATGGTGGTGGTATAGGGGATTTCCTTGATTTCAATTACATTTTCTTTTTTGTTATATTCATAAGACCCACGGATTTTAAAGGAACCGCGACCGGTTGCCAGAATTTCCTTCATTGCTTCGGGTTCGCAGATAATGGTTCCGCCGGTGGGAAAATCAGGTGCGGTGATAATTTCATAAATATCCGCATCTTCATCTTTTAAGAATGCGATGGTTGCATCACAAACTTCTCTTAAATTGAAAGAGCAAATGTTTGACGCCATCCCAACCGCAATCCCTTGGTTTGCACCGGTTAACACGGTGGGGAAGGTAACAGGCAACAACACAGGCTCTTTCATGGTGCCGTCGTAGTTATCTACAAAATCCACGGTGTCGGAATCAATATCCCGGAACAGTTCACCACAGATAGGATCTAATTTTACTTCGGTATAACGGGATGCAGCATACGCCATATCACGGGAGTATACTTTGCCAAAGTTTCCTTTAGAGTCTACCAAAGGATGCAACAACGCTTCGTTCCCACGGGTCAGACGAACCATGGTTTCGTAAATAGCACCGTCACCGTGAGGGTTTAACTGCATGGTTCTACCCACAACATTGGCGGATTTGATTTTCTGGGAATTTAAAAGTCCCATTTTATACATGGTGTATAACAGCTTACGGTGAGAAGGCTTGAAACCGTCTATTTCCGGAATGGCACGAGAGATGATAACACTCATAGCATAGGGCATATAGTTGGTTCGTAAGGTCTCGGTAATGGGCTGTTCTCTATGATTCAAAGGGGCTCACTCCTTTTTTGATTACAAAATAAAGTAGGGGAGAGGATACCAGACTCAACTAATATCCAAAAATTCGTAATATTCTTTGCCGTGCATCTGAATATAGTCTTTTCTGCCTTGCAGATTGTCGCCCAGCAGAAGTTCAAAGGTTTCTTTGGTTTCTATCATTCCTTCGGGCATTACCTTGATCAACCGACGGGTTTCGGGATTCATGGTAGTTTGCCACATCATTTCAGGTTCGTTTTCACCAAGCCCTTTGGAACGTTGCAGAGTGTATTTGCCGGTCAGGGAAGCAATATGGTCTGCCTTTTCTTTTTCATCATAAGCAAAGAATGTTCCTTTTTCTTTGGAGTTGATTTCATATAAGGGAGACTCTGCAATATACACTTTTCCTTTTTCGATTAGGGTAGGTGTTAAAATATAAAGCATGGTCAGAACCAAAGTACGAATCTGGAATCCGTCCACATCGGCATCGGTACAGATAACGATTTTGTCCCAACGAAGTTTTTCCAAATCAAATGCAGACATATCTTTCTGATTTTTTAATTTGATTTCCACACCGCAACCAAGCACTCTCATTAAGTCGGTGATGATTTCGGAATTGAAAATTTTGTCGTAACCTGCTTTTAAGCAGTTCAAAATCTTACCACGGATGGGCATAATCGCCTGGAATTCTGCATCACGCCCCTGTTTACAGGACCCCAATGCAGAGTCACCTTCCACGATGTATAACTCACGACGGGTAGCATCTTTGGTACGGCAATCCACAAACTTCTGCACACGGTTTACCACGTCAACTGCCTGAGACAGTTTTTTCTTGATGTTGACTTTTGCTTTTTCCGCTTGTTCACGGCTACGTTTGTTGACTAAAATCTGTTCTGCGATTTTTTCAGCATCGGTTTTATTTTCAATGAAATAGATTTCCAACTGTTCTTTTAAGAAATCCTGCATTGCCTCCTGAATAAACTTGTTGGTGATTGCTTTTTTGGTCTGGTTTTCATAAGAGGTAATGGTGGAGAATGAGTTGGAAACTAAAATCAGACTGTCAAACACGTCATTATAGGTGATTTTAGCTTCGTTTGCTTTGTATTTATTGGTCTGTTTGATATAGTTATCAATGGCATACACAAAAGCATTTTTTACTGCTTTTTCGGGAGAACCGCCGTATTCCAGAAAGCTGGAGTTGTGATAGTATTCAATGAGATTCACTTCGTTGTTAAAACAGAACGCGAAATTCATTTTCACCTTGTATTCCGGCTTGTCCGAACGGTCACGTCCAATACGTTCTGCAGAAACGGTGCGAACTTGTGTGAGCGCTTTATCAGTGGTCAGTTCGTTTACATAGTCGGTAATACCGTCTTTATAGAGGAAGGTATATTCCTGGAATTTTCCGTTTTCCATTTCATCTTTTAGGATGAAAGTGATGCCGGAGTTTACCACCGCCTGCTTTTTCAAGGTGTTGATGTAGTATTCTAAAGGAACGTTAATGTCAGTGAAGACTTCCAAGTCGGGACGCCATTTGATAACGGTACCTGTTTTCTTTTCCAATGTGGGTTCTTTCTTTAAACCACCCACATTTTTCCCTTTTTCAAATTCCAAAGAGTAGAGGTATCCGTCACGGACAACTCTCACACTCATATATTCGGAAGCATACTGGGTTGCACAAGCGCCCAGACCGTTTAAGCCTAAGCTATACTCGTAGTTTTCGCCACCTTGATTATTGTATTTCCCACCTGCGTATAATTCGCAGAACACCAATTGCCAGTTATAGGTATCTTCTTTGGAGTTATAATCCAACGGAATCCCACGTCCGTAGTCTTTCACTTCCACAGACTGGTCACGAAAACGGGTAATCTCAATTTTCTTACCGTAACCCTCTCTTGCCTCGTCAATGGAGTTGGATAATATTTCAAAAATGGAATGCTGACATCCGGTAATCCCATCAGAGCCGAAGATAACCGCAGGACGCAGACGAACACGCTCTTCATCCTTCAGTTTGGAGATACTCTCGTTACCGTAGATTTCTTCAGTTGCCACTCATTTCACCTCTTCACAAATTTTTACACTCTATTATATCATAGAAAAGAAAATAAAGCAAGAAAATTTTTAAATTTTTTTGACTATTTTAGTATTTTTTAAGTCATTTTTTTCGTTTTGTTGTCACATTTTCTTTTTCGTCAGAATTAAGGGAAAAAATACAAGAAAATCTCTGCTTTTTTTGTGCCATTTTCCGCCTTTAAAACCTTGACAAAATAATGGTTTTATGATAAAATTGATTAAAGTATGTCCATTTTTAAATATTTTTAATTACAGATAGATTGAACACAGAAAAACGAGGATAAATTATGTGGATTTCAGAGTATTGGGAAGATTTTGAATTATTGGAAGCTGATGACGGCTACAAGCTGGAACGGTGGAAGGATGTAACCCTCCTTCGTCCTGACCCACAGGTGGTATGGAAACACAGTGAAATCGGAAAATATTCCAAAAATATTGACGCCAAGTATTTTCGTAGCAGAAAAGGCGGCGGCGAATGGAAATATTTTAAAAAATTGCCCGAGCATTGGGAGATACTGTACCGTGATTTAAAATTCAAAGTGCGTCCCACAGGATTTAAACATACAGGTCTGTTCCCCGAGCAGGCAGTGAACTGGGATTTTGCCCGTGATATGATTCGTGAGTCGGGCAGAGAAATCAAAGTGCTGAACTTATTTGCTTATACCGGCGGTGCCACCGTTGCCTGCTTAAAAGAGGGGTCAAGTGTGTGCCATTTGGATGCGGCAAAATCCATTGTCACCTGGGCAAAGGAAAATGTGGAATTAAACAACTTAAACCAAAATGGAAAAGTTCGCTTTATTGTGGACGATGCCTATAAATTCGTGGAAAGAGAAATCAAACGTGGTAATTCTTACGATGCCATCATTATGGACCCTCCGTCTTACGGAAGAGGCCCTAACGGGGAACTTTGGAAAATTGAAGATAAAATTTTTGAATTGGTGGAACTTGCTTCTCGCATCTTAACTGAGAAACCTTTATTCTTCATCATCAACAGTTACACCACAGGTCTTTCCAACACGGTCATGGAAAACATCTTAAATTTAACCGTTACCAAAAAATTCGGTGGGAAAGTAACTGCAGATGAAATCGGTTTTCGGGCAAAACATTCCGGCTTATACTTACCTTGTGGCTCCACCGCAAGATGGCAGGCAGATTCTTTTTAGTATTTTGGTATTTTCAGAAAAAAGGAACCAAAGAGAATGGATATTATAAAAACAGAGAACCTAACTTTTCGCTATGAAGACAGCACGAAAATTGTTCTCAATAACTTAAATTTAACAATCAAAAAAGGAAGTTTTACCGCACTTTTAGGACATAACGGAAGCGGAAAATCTTCCCTGGCAAAGCTTTTTAACGGCATTTTGCTTCCCGAGGGCGGCAAGGTGTATGTTTCGGGCATGGATACTCAAAACGAAGAACTTCTTTTGGAAATCCGAAAAAGCTGCGGACTGGTATTTCAAAATCCAGATAACCAGTTGGTTGCCTCCATTATCGAGGATGATGTGGCATTTGCTCCCGAGAACTTGGGAATTGCACCCCAAGAAATCCGTCAGCGTGTGGATGATGCCTTAAAATGCGTGGGCATGTATGAGTATCGTTTGTGGTCGCCTCATCATTTGTCAGGCGGACAGAAGCAGAGAGTTGCTATCGCCGGTGTGGTTGCGATGAGACCATCCGTGATTGTGTTAGACGAACCCACCGCCATGCTGGACCCGAAAGGCAGACGGGAAGTGGTGGAAACCATTCAGCGATTAAACCATGACTTTGGAATTACTGCTGTGTTGAT
>JAFYVF010000111.1 GCA_017549265.1 Clostridia bacterium | reverse complement strand
CTTTCTTCCAGTCGGATTTTTTGCCTGCGTGTACGCCGACTCTTTTGTTTTTGCCGATTACGTTTAAAGTAGTAACTTTATCTACTTCAACTTTGAAGATTTCTTCAACAGCTTTTTTGATTTCGATTTTGTTGGCTTTTGCGTTCACTTTGAAAGTGTACTTCTGTTCAGCCAGCATGGTCATAGATTTTTCCGAAATGATCGGAGCAATAATGATATCGTATGCGTTCATCTTAGCAGTACACCTCCTCTAATTTTGCTACTGCAGATGCTTCAATCACTAATTTGGTGTGATTTAAAACATCGTAGGTGTTAATGGTATCAACTACTGCAGTTTTTACGCCGGGCACGTTGTTTGCAGAAGCGATTAAGTTAGCTTCTTTTGCACCGGTAACCACAAATGCTTTGGTATCAACTTTTAAGTTTTCTAAAATCTTAACGAAAGATTTGGTTTTGATTTCGTCCATAGACAGCTTATCCACAACAACAATGTTGTTTTCTGCAACTTTTGCAGATAAAGCGGATTTTAATGCCAGTCTTCTGGTTTTTTTGTTTAAGGTGTAGCTGTAATCTCTCGGTTTGGGACCTAAAGCCACGCCGCCACCTTTCCACTGGGGAGCACGGATGGAGCCCTGTCTTGCACGACCGGTTCCTTTCTGTTTCCAGGGTTTTGCACCGCCACCGCTTACTTCGGTACGGGTTTTGGTAGACTGTGTACCCTGTCTCTGATTAGCCAGGTAGTTTTTCACAGTCATATGAAGAGCAGCGTTGCTGATTTCAACAGCAAAAATCTCATCTTTTAATTCGATTTCGCCGACTTCTTTGCCTTCAATATTATATAATGCTACTTTAGGCATCGTATTTCCTCCTTCCAGCCAAAGGCTGATTATCATTGTTTTGTCACCCAAGCGGGTGAAAAGCAGTTTCTATATCAACTTCTGTGATTACTTGGAAGCTTTCACAGAGCTTTTAACGGTAACCAATCCGCCTTTGGGACCGGGAATCGCACCTTTTACAAGGATCAGGTTTTTGTCTTCCATAACTTTCACGATTTCTAAGTTCTGAACAGTTACCTGTACATTACCCATGTGACCGGGAAGTTTTTTACCTTTGAATACACGAGACGGGGAAGAACAAGCTCCCATAGAACCTGCGCTTCTGTGCACAGGACCAGCACCGTGGCTCATGGGGATTCTGGACTGACCATGTCTTTTGATGGTGCCCTGGTAACCTTTACCTTTAGAGATACCGGTTACATCAACGCTGTCGCCTTCTGCGAAAACGCCTGCTTTGATTTCGTCGCCCACATTGTAAGAAGCGGTGTCATCAAGTCTAAATTCTCTTAAGAATTTCATGATTGCGGTACCAGCTTTTTTGAAGTGGCCCATTAAGGGTTTGTTGGATTTCTTTTCTTTGGTTTCCACAAAACCAACCTGAATAGAGTTGTAACCGTCGATTTCTACGGTTTTCTTTTGGGTAACAACGCAAGGACCTGCTTCGATCACGGTAACCGGAACAAATTTACCGGTTTCGGAGAAAAGCTGAGTCATGCCGATTTTTTTACCCAGAATTGCTTTTTCCATAATGTTTTCCTCCTATGGTTATTGGTTGGGGGTTGCCCAACATGACCTTGGTACCTCATAAGTTTTTGAGGTATCAGGCGGGCGGATTTTTCGCCCATGCGAATTCTCTTTGACACAGGTAAGAGAAAACTCGCATACTATTATATATATGGTATAATAATAGTCGATTACAGTTTGATGTCGAATTCAACGCCTGCGGGCAGGTCTAATTTCATCAGAGCATCAACAGTTTTTGCGGTGGGGTTTAAGATATCGATCATTCTCTTATGAGTTCTCATTTCGAACTGTTCTCTGGAGTCTTTGTACTTGTGTACTGCTCTTAAGATGGTAACGATTTCTTTTTTGGTGGGAAGCGGAATGGGGCCGGATACTCCTGCGCCAGTTCTTTTCGCGGTTTCCACTACTTTTTCAGCGGACTGATCCAAAATAACGTGATCGTACGCTTTCAATCTGATTCTGATTTTTTCTTTCATTGCTGCCATAACCGTGTTTCCTCCTAAATAATCTAAATTTTTTCGGTGTTCTGTTTCGGCTGCACGGTTCATTTTTTCTAACACTCACCCTCGTGTTTCACATCTATTCCATAAAATATCCCGAAGATTTTTATAGCGCTCATAAAAATTTTCGGGCATCAAAAGGTAATGATGTAAGTACACCAAGTCGTTATCATGAATTACCGTTTTTTAGCCGCCTGGTTTCAAACCAAACATACTCCGTGGAAATTCCCTTCAAAACAGCCGGTTTATACCATTTTGAAGCCACCTTCCACTTCATCGCATAACATAACCTTTGATATTATATCAGATTGTTTGTCAAATTGCAAGTCTTTTTTGAAAATTTTTTAAATTTTTTTCAATTTTTTTCATACCTGCCATTTTACGCCTTTTTTGACATATTTTTTATAATCATTTCATTCTTGTATTACTTTTTTCAATGCAAATTTTTAAAAAAAATAAGGCGACCATTGTTGGTCGCCTTTCCTGTTTGTATCTCTTACAGAGCAGCTTTTGCTTTTTCTACTAAAGCGGTGAAGCCTGCGGGATCTGCAATTGCAATTTCGGATAACATCTTTCTGTTGATTTCGATGTTTGCTTTTTTCAAGCCGTTCATCAGTTTGGAATAGCTGATGCCGTTCATTCTTGCAGCAGCGTTGATTCTTGCAATCCACAGCTGTCTGAATTCTCTCTTCTTCTGTTTTCTGCCGATGTATGCATAAACCAGAGATTTCATTACTGCTTCATTTGCAGTTCTGAACAGT
>JAFYVF010000110.1 GCA_017549265.1 Clostridia bacterium | reverse complement strand
TTTTTTGCGGCGTGCCGAGTCGTCACGCCCTACGGGAACCGAAGGCGTACCCATATTAATTGTAGGGGCGGCGGCTCTGTCCCCGCCCGCTTGTTATAGTACGCATTTCTACACGGGAGGGGATGGAACCCCTCCCCTACAAATTTTCACCTTGCAAGGAAAAAGACATGGAAAAACATCCATGCCTTTTGCGGTCAATGTTCTTTTACAAACCTTCCATACAATAGGGTGCAGGAAAACAGATAATATTTTTGTTCTTTCAGAGAACGCCGCGTACCGAGTGTACGCAAGTGAACGTAAAAACAAAAAGATGCTGTTTTACAAACCCACACCTATATAAAGCTAAGGTTCTTGTTTTTCATTTTGACATTGAGTACCAGTCCAACGGCTATCAAATTTGTCACCATAGAAGAACCGCCGTAGCTTAAGAAGGGCAGAGTGATACCCGTGACGGGTGTTAAACCAATGGTCATGCCGATGTTTTCAAAGGATTGCACCAAAAACATGGTACCAACGCCGATGGCAATGAAAGAACCTAAGTGGTCTTTGGCGTTGTAAGCAATATAAAAGCAACGAAACACAATAAAACAAATCAGTCCTAAAATGAGAAGAGCGCCCACAAAACCCAATTCTTCACAAGCCACCGCAAAGATAAAGTCGGTATGCTTGGCGGGAAGAAAGTTATTTTGGGTTAAAATACCGTTTTGAAGCCCCTGACCAAAGAGTTGACCTGCACCCACAGCAGTTTTGGACTGCATGACCTGGTAGCCTGAAAATTGGGGATCCAGCTCCGGATTTAAGAAGGTTAAAATTCTGTTTTTCTGATAATCTTTAAACACAAAGAACCAAAGCAGGGGAATGGCGGCAGAAACAGCAACCAATGCACCCACAATATATTTCCAACTGATTTTAGCCACAAAAATCATGGCTAAGAATATGGAAATAAAGACCATGGTGGTTCCAAAGTCGGGCTGCAGCATGACCAAAGTGACCAATACGGCAATATGGGCTAAGGCACAAAGCACCACGGGGGGTTCGTTAATGCGTTCTTTAAATTTATCCAACTGAAAGCCAAAGGATAAAATAAAGCCGATTTTCACAATTTCGGCAGGCTGAATCCCAATGGGACCAAACCGAATCCAGCTGTTTCCCCCCACTTCCTCGGCGCCGGTCCCAACCAGGAGCACCAACACCAGAAGCAGCACGTCAATTCCGATGATATAAAGGTACTTGGAAGCTAAAAATTCATAGTCCAAAAACGCTAAGAACAAGCAACAAATCAGTCCCAGCACAAAAGCACCTGTTTGAATGATGACCTGTGTTTTGCCACCCTCATAAGAAGCGGTGGCAGAAGACACCAAAAGGATGCCGATGATGCATAAAATACACACGGCAACCAGCAGGGGAATATCCAGATTTTTAATGGTTTGCTTTAATTTTTGCATAACATTCCTCTATCGTTTCCAGGTTTTACGGGAAAATAACACCAACATGGGGAAAATTTCCAGTCTTCCTGCAATCATCACCAGAGTGAGCACCATGGTGGAGAGGGGAGAATATCCCGAAAAGTTGGCTGTGGGACCAACACCACAAAGACCGGGGCCGATGTTGGATAACGTTGCCGCAACAGCGGTAAAGTTGGTGGTAAAATCAAAATTATCAAAGCTGATGATTAACAGCGCAATGGCGAAAATAAAAATGTAGGAAATAAAGAACACGGTGATTCCGCGGAGGGTTTCATGCTCAATGGGACGACCGTTCAACTTCACACGTGTGGTACATTTGGGATGGGTCAGCACACGGATTTCCTTTAACACACTCTTACAGAGCACCAAAACACGGGATACTTTCATGCCACCGCCGGTGGAACCTGCACAAGCACCCACAAACATCAGCCCAACCAAAATCATTTGAGAAAACTGGGGCCACAGATTAAAGTCCATGGTGGAATATCCTGTGGTGGTGATAATGGATGCCACCTGAAAGGCACTGTGACGAAGTGTATCTGCAGTGTTTCCAATCATGTGGAAAATATTCAAGCAAATCAGGGCAGTCATCACCAAAACAATCCCTACGTAAGTGCGAACTTCCTCCATGGAAAAAGCGGTTTTATACCGACGCATGAGAATGCAATAGTAGAAGGTGAAGTCCACACCGAAGATAAACATAAACACGGTAACAACCCACTGAATATAGGGAGAATAGGTTGCAAGTCCCGAATTCAAGATGGCAAATCCACCCGTTCCCGCAGTACCGAAGGTTAAGGTGAGGGCAGTAAACCAATCCATTCCCGGGTCTGCCATCATCAAGGCAAATTGCAAAACGGTGAGTCCAATATAAATACTGTATAGAATTTTTGCGGTGGATTTCACGTGAGGCACTAATTTCCCCACCGAATGCCCGGGGCTTTCCGCCCGAAGCAGATGCATGTTATCCCCGCCGGATAAAGGCAAGAGCGCCACCAAGAACACAATTACGCCCATCCCCCCAATCCAATGGGTGAAGCTTCGCCAGAACAACATAGATTTTGACAATGCTTCCACATTGGGCAAAATGGATGCCCCGGTGGTGGAAAAGCCGGACGCCGTTTCAAACAGTGCATCGGAGAATAAAGGGATTTCACGGGACAAAAAGAAGGGTAATGCCCCAAAAATACTTAAGAAAATCCAGGAAAGTGCCACAATCACAAACCCTTCTTTGGCAAACATGGATTTCTCTTTGGGTCGAATCAAGGTGAGTGGAATTCCCACCAACAAGCAAATTCCCATACAGATCAAAAAGATGAAAGGATTTTGCTCTAAAAAGCCCAACGCACAGGCAAAAGGCAACAGCATACAGATGCCTTCAAAACTAATGACCCAGCCCAGCGTGTGGAAAATCAATCTGTAATTCATAAGGATTCCTCTATCTTAAAATATCACTGATATCACTAAAGCCTTTATGAGAAGTCACCACAATGACCGTGTCTCCCGGCAGTAGCATATCTTTCCCACGGGGCGTAATGATATTGCCCTGACGGTTGATGCAGGCGATAATAACGCCCTGCTTTAACGGGAGGGTTTCCAAGGTTTTATTGGCAACGGGAGCATTTTTTAGAATGTTAAACTCCAAAGCTTCTGCCTTGCCGTCTAAAATTTCGTGCATGGTTTCAATATTACTGCCGATGGAGTTGTTTTTTGCACGAACAAATCTTAAAATATATTCTGCCGTAAGGTCTTTGGGATAGATAATGGTATCCAACCCCAAATTACTGATGACCTCATCATAAGCAGTACGGTTGATTTTGGTGATGATTTTGCCTTCGGTGCGGGTTTTGGCATAAAGAGAGAGCATCACATTGGCTTCATCCATATTGGTAAGCGCCACAAAGGATTCTGCCGAGTCAATTCCTTCTTCCATGAGCAAACGGTTTTCAGTGCCGTCTCCGTTGATGATGGTGGCTTTGGGTAACAGGAAGCACAGCTCATCACAACGGTCGGGATTTTGTTCCACAACCGTTACTTCAATGCCTGCCTTCATTAAATGATTTGCTAAGTATACTGCGGTTTCACCACCGCCCACAATCATGGAATTTTTGACCTTACCCGTTTTTAAGCCGATTTTTTTAATAAACTGAGTGGCATCACGAACGGTGCCTACAACACTTACGTAGTCCCCTGCTTTTAGCATGAAATCACCACGGGGGATAAACGCTTCGTCCCCGCGCTCTACCCCGCAGATTAAAATATTGCAGCCAAGTTTTTGGGAAATTTCCAGTAGTTTCAAGTCACAAAGAGGCGAATTGGAGGCAATTTTAAACTTTAAAATTTCCACTCTGCCTTTGGCAAAGGTGTCAATCTGCACAGCAGAAGGAAACCGAAGAAGTCTTGCAATTTCTTCGGCAGCAATCAGCTCGGGATTGATAATCATCGCAAGCCCCAAATCCTCACGGAAGAGCTGAATTTCTTTTTTATATTCAGGATTTCGTACTCTGGCAATGGTGTTGCAGGAACCCAGTTTTCTTGCCAAAAAGCAGGTTAAAAGATTCAGTTCATCCGACTCGGTCACGGCAATTAAAATGTCTGCCGAGCGAATGCCCGCTTCTTCCAGCACATCCATACTGGCTCCGCTTCCCGTAATCCCCATCACATCGTGAGCATTCACAATGTCGGTGAGAACAGGCTGTCTTAAATCAATCACGGTGATGGAATGTTCCTTTTCCTGACTTAAGCGTTCTGCCAGTTTCTGGCCAACCTTTCCCAAGCCTACGATAATAATTTTCATAAGTTCGCCTCGATTTTATACAGTTGATATTTATCCTATCCTATTCTATATTATAACAAATCGGTTTTTTAAAGTCAAGAAATTCATAAAAAAGATAAAAGAATAAACAAGAAAGCTGAAAAATGAAACCGCAAGGCTTCCTTCCGATTCATAAAAAAAGGCAAGCTTTCAACAAGAAAGCTTGCCTTACTCAAACAATGTTACTTATTTTGCTTATTTTGCTTGTTTTGCTTGTTTTGCTTGTTTTTGGAATGTTTTGCCACAATTTTAGAAAGTGCAAGAAGCGCAATCGCATTGGGAATTACCATCAGATAGTTAAAGAAGTCTGTCAGTTCCCAAACAAGGTCGTTGGAAGCCAGGGAGCCAAGTACAATAAACACGATTGCGATTACAGAATAGATAAATACCATCACTTTGCTGTTTTTGGTTAAATATTCTGCATTCACTTTTCCGAAGAAGTTCCAGCTGATGATGGTGGTGAATGCGAAGAACAACAGGCAAATTGCCACAAAACCGCTGCCGATGCTGCTCATAAACGCAGGGAAGCCGTTGGTTACTGCCATCTGCATTGCATTGGTTTTGGAAAGGCCCATTGCAGCAATACCTGCTTCGTACCCTCCGGCACCCATATTACCAAGTCCGTTGGGGCCGGTGTATAAAGTGGTGATTACAACCAGTGCGGTCATAGTGAGCACCACGAAGGTGTCGATAAACACACCAACCATTGCCACAACACCCTGGTCGTGAGGTTTTTCCACTTTCGCCATTGCGTGAGCATGGGGGGTAGAACCCATCCCTGCTTCGTTGGAAAACAGACCTCTCTTTGCACCCTGGCTGATTGCAGTTTTTAAAGCATAACCAATGGTACCACCGATTAACGCAGAAGGAGTGAATGCGAATCTGAAGATCATGCAGATTGCTTCCCACAAACCGGAAAGGTTGCAACAAAGCACAATCAAACCGCCAACCAAGAATAAGGTTGCCATAATGGGAACGATTTTTTCTGCAACAGCTGCAATTCTTTTGATACCGCCGATGAAGATGATGGCACATACAATTGCCAGCACGATACCAATCACATAGGTGGGAACACCAAATGCGGAATTCATGGATTCTGCAATAGAGTTGGACTGCACCATAGTGCCCATAAAACCAAGGGCTAAAATGGTGGCAATGGCGAAGAAACCTGCCAAAAATTTACCGAAACCGTTGGGGAATGCTTTTTTAATGTAATACACGGGACCGCCGTGAATATTACCGTTGGCGTCTGTAATTCTGGTTTCTTGTGCTAAGGTTGCTTCCGCATAGATGGTTGCCATTCCTAAAAAGGCAATGACCCACATCCAGAAGATTGCACCGGGACCACCCACTAAAATTGCACCGGAGGCACCCACGATATTACCGGTACCAACCTGAGCTGCAATGGCAGTTGCAAGCGCCTGGAAAGAGGAAATTCCGCCTTCTTGCTTGCCGCCTTTAAACTTCAGATTCCCGAATACTTTTTTCATCCCTTCTCCAAAGCAACGAACCTGAATGAATCTGGTTCTAAAGGTGAAAAATAACCCTGTGCCGACTAATAGAATAATCAAAATATAGTCGGATAAATACTTGTTTGCATCTGCAACAAAATTTAAAATTGCTTCTTGCATGGTTTGTTCCTCTCTTTGATAAAAAATTTTTAAAATAATACAACTGTATAAAGAATATAAAAAAACGGAGTCTTTATGAGAACATAAAAACTCCGAAATCATCCGATTGCTTTTAAAAATCAGACACAGCCATTCCAAAAAATAACTGTTTTCTCCGTCCTTTTGCCTGAGAGATTAGCTCTTTTTAAGCTTTACACCTTCGGCATCCTTTGTCTTTTCCTCTTTTTAGTTGAGGGAAAAGGGACTTCTCCGGAGCGCTATCCGTTTGCAGTCTTTGCTAAAAGCGCCTGAGAGAGTTACTCCTTCGGCAAGGCATCCGCCTTTCTCCTGCATCCTTCACTTAGCACAATATAAAATTGTCTACTTGGGTAGTATAACCCTTTTTTTAAAGTTTGTCAACTCTTTGTTCAGGACATTTTTGGGAATAATTTGTCACAAATAGTGGTTATTCTTTGGTTAATTCCTTAATTTCGGCAAAATCGTTATCATCACGAATCACAGCCTGTTTGATAATTTTCACATCTTTTTTATGGTAAGTGCCGATGGCTTCCGTATCGGAAGAAACGGCACGAAGCATTCCCGTAATCACGTTTACGTCGATTACAGTGCCTTCCCCTCCGCCGGGTAATTTTACGATAGAACCGTGACGGGGTGTATCTTTCCACATATCCTCATAGGATGCCTGTTCATAATTTAAGCAACACATCAAACGTCCGCAAGCACCGGAAATTTTGGTGGGATTTAAGGACAGGTTCTGGTCTTTTGCCATTTTGATGGAAACGGGCTTAAATTCGCATAAAAAGGTGGAGCAACAGCACTGACGTCCACAAGGGCCGAAGCATTTTAGCATTTTTGCTTCATCACGAACACCAATCTGACGGAGCTCAATTCTGGTGCGGAACACCCCTGCCAAATCTTTTACAAGCTCACGGAAATCCACTCTGCCGTCTGCAGAGAAATAGAACAGAATCTTACTGCGGTCAAAGGTGTATTCCACTTCCAAAAGATTCATTTGTAATCCGTGTTTTTTAATTTTTTCTTCCGCAATCCCAAAAGCTTTTTGTTCTTTTTCTTTGTTTTCTGCCAGTTGTTTGGCATCTTCCTCAGTGGCAATACGGATCACAGGCTTTAAAGGAGGAACCAAATCCTCCTCCGCTACCATGGAATTTCCACGGACAACCTTGCCGTATTCCAATCCGCGGGCAGTTTCCACAATTACCGAATCTTCTGCATTCACAGTAAGACCGTTGGGGTCAAAGTAGTACACTTTGCCGAAATCTTTAAATTTGACGCTGATTACTTCTATCATTGACTAAATAATCCTTTCTTCAACCAAGATGTGCCTTCATACGAAGGAGGGCACCCAGCACCGAAATGGCATAATTACCGTTTTGCGAGAGGGCTTTTGCCAAAGTGGCAATATCTTCATATAAAGCGGAAGCTTCTCCCAAGCTGATGGACGGAACGTCCGAAAAATCGGTGTTTTTCCTTAAGGAAACATCCGTCAGGGAAGCATCGTATATCAGGCTTGCCACAATGTCTGTCACGCGGTTTACCTCTTTTTCGTAGGTGATAAAATCCTGATACAGCCGAATGGTATCTTTCGATGTCCGATTCCGAAGCAAAAGAGCGGTATCCCGAAGAACCGTTTTTCGCATGGACTGATAATCTTGTGATTCTGCCAGCGCCAACGCTTCGGTCACCGAACCTTTGGAGAGGGCTAAGACCTCATCGGAAGGAACGGGTAAGTGATTTTTACTAAAATATTCTTTTAATTCTTTGGGGTGAAGCTGTGCGCAATGAATTTGCACCCCACGGGATAAAATGGTGGGCAAAAGTGCCGTAAGCGAATTGGTGACCAATAAAATCACCGCATATCGAGGAGGCTCTTCAAACACTTTTAACAGTGCATTTTGGGCTCCCACAGTCATTTTTTCGGCATCTTTTATCAGATAGATTTTTTTGGAAAACAAAAAGGGTTGCAAATAAATTTCGGTGGTCAATTCCCGAATCTGATTCACCGAGATGGAGCGATCCCCTTCTAAAATGTGTATATCTTGTGTGGAGAAAAACTGTTTGCAAGCGGAACAAACCCCGCAACCTGTGTGGTGTTCACACACGATTGCTTTGGCAAATTCCAGCGCCAGGGTGGTTTTGCCAATCCCTTCGGCACCGTGAAAAATGTAGGCGTGGCTCAATTTTCCCGTTTGCAGCGCCGTTTCCAGCAACCGTTTGGGAAGAGCTTGCCCGATAACCGCATCAAACATAAAAATTTGCTCCTCAAATTTTTAGTGAATAATGAATAGTGAATAATGAATAGTTGCGGTGGCGCCCTGCGGGCGCATAATATGATGCAGGCACCGCCTGCCACCATAATTCTTCATTCTTCATT
>JAFYVF010000109.1 GCA_017549265.1 Clostridia bacterium | reverse complement strand
GCCAAACTGGAACACTCGCATACCGGGGAAAGTGCTATCTTTCACCAGTTGATGCACTGCGGGAGTGATATCTCCCAGATCTTCTGCAATAATCTGACACTCCCCTGCCGCGCTCTGTATTGCACGGATAAAGTCCATACGGGGACCATCCTGCCAGTTCCCCTCTTTGGCGGTTTTGGCACCAAAGGAAACCGCCCAATAGGATTCAAAGGCACGAAAATGGTCAATGCGGATGGCATCAAACAAGGTTGCCATATGAGAAATTCTGTCACACCACCAATGGTAGCCGTCCTCTTTCATCACATCCCAGTCATACAAAGGATTTCCCCAAAGCTGACCGTCTGCACTAAAATAATCAGGCGGTACCCCTGCCACCTTGGAGGGCGTTCCGTCTTCAGATAACTGAAATTGACTGCGATTATCCCACACGTCACAGCTGTCGTAAGACACATAAATGGGAATATCTCCGATGATTTTGATTCCTCTCTCATTGGCATACTTTTTAGTATCCTGCCACTGGGTAAAAAATTCATATTGAATCATCTGCCAGGCAAACAGAATATCTTTGTCAAATTCTTCGTTTGTCCATTCATTCCAGGGCAAATGGTTGTTGGCTTCTTTCAACGCCATAAAACGGCAAAAGGCTTCCAGATGTTTACTTTTGGAAATGAAATTTTCTATTTCCGTTTTGTCTGCTACCCGGGAAGCTGCTTTTTTTAAGAGCAAAAACCGTTCGTTCCACAACCGTTCATATTCAGCCACATAAGGCGTTTTTTGTTTGGCTGATTCCAGTTCTTCTTTTGTCAGAAGACCTTTCTTTTCCAAAATATTCAAGTCCACAAAATAGGGATTCCCGCCAAATGCAGAATAAGACTGATAGGGTGAATTGTAGGCGTCTGCCATACAAAAGGGAAGCACCTGCCAATAGGTAAATCCTGCTTCCTTTAAAAAATCTACAAACTGTTTTGCTTCTTCCCCGAACGAACCGATTCCATAATCTCCGGGGAGAGAAGAAATATGCATTAAAACTCCGCTTTTTCTGTCCATTTTACAAAATTCCTTTGAAAATAATATAGGTGTATTATAGCACATATGTGAACAAGATGCAAGATTTAGTTGTTGTTTTTTCGCTATTTTTAGATATTGTTAACCATTGAGAAAAGGCTGCAAAAAAAGCGTTCGCCTTGTGCGAACGCCTTTTTACAACGGGATAAAATCCGCTATTTATTATCTGTCATGCCCAAAATCTACAATTTTAAATACACCATCATCAAAGGTATAGTCCATGTGCATTTGATCACCATAACTCCAGGAAATCAAAATACTGCTTGAAAAAATTTCATAGGTTCCTTCAAATTGGTATCCGTAACTGCTGTTAATCGGCAACACAGCTGTTACACCCGTGTCAGTGAAATTGATTTGGTATTCACCGAAGGTAGAATCATAATATCCGTATTGGTAAATAGTTTCTGCGGTAATGGCGTTTCTTACCTGTTCTTTGAGAGCCGCATCAATTTCTCCATAAAATTCATCACGGGGGTCGTAATCAGAACCTAACACTTCGGTTGCACGAAAATCATAAGTATACGCTTCACCGTTAATTGTAAAGGTAACCATCAGTGGCTTATCCTGATTCGTTTCCACTTCTTCGGGTACTTCAATACAATATCTCATAATTCGGGTGGTATCATCAGACAAAGGTTCAAAGGTCAATGTTGAATCATATTTCCATTCGTCTTTATCAGAAGAATGTCCCACATCACTTGTGCTATACTCATAGCCGTTATCGTAGTCAGCTGAGATGTTTACGGTAAGTGTAACATCGGATTTTTCATTTCCGATATATTCAATATCAATTTCACCATATAAATTAACCTTGCCATCCTCAGCAGCATAGGGATTATTTTTAGCTTTTTCTTCACTATGAGTGGGAGTCATATAATCCTCATCCGGAAAATTCAGTAATATATCGGCATACCCGGTAAATTTCGGTGTAATCCGAAACAGTTCCGTTTCAATCGTATCGCCGGAAATATATGTCTTTTGGGTTTCCGTAGCGGTATCTCCTCCACAAGCACTAAGCGATAATAACAAAGTAAAACTCAACAACAAACCAATTATTTTTTTCATAGTACTTTTCCTTTCTATTTTCGCAACATCTCAATAAAACTCCATAACATTGTACGAAATGTGCCATCTAAGTTTGTATCGTTTGCACTTTTTTGGAAAAACAATTATCTCCTTTCTTTTTTCCGTAAATTAAAAAAGTGCGCAGCCGAAGCCACGCACGAAAAATGCATATGCTCCGATTGCTGCGACACAAAGTTTTCTCATAACACAAGTATGCGAAAATAGAGCATGCATTTTTACCAAAGGGTAAAAAAATACACACCTGTGTTAATGAGAACTATATGAAACTTTATGTCGCAACTACAGTATATCACATAACAAAATGATTGTCAATATTCCGCAACCAAACACATAATCTGAAAAAACATGACTTCTCATCGAACGAAAAAAAGACACCATATGGTGCCTTTTTTTGATTTAATCAATCCACAACTTCTGTGCCGCCCCATTCCACAACCGTGAATCCTTCACGAAGGGGAGCGGTTAGCTCCTGCACTTCAATATGAACAAACTCGTCACAAGCCTTGTAAGTCATAAACACACGAATCAGGGTGTCTGGATTGGGAGAAACTTCCAGTTTTGCAGCATCGGTATAAGCGGTCTCCTGGAATGAAATCACGTTATACGCATTTTCTTGCATCAAGGGCAACCAGTAAACAATAAACTCATTTGCTTCTTTACGGTTTAACCCCAGTTTGGAGAGTGCATCTTCCAAAAATGCTGCAGTATCTTCTCCTTTTACGCAAAAACCTTTGGAAAAGTCATACTCCGAGTAGGTTTCGCCTTCCCAATACAGATAATTATAAGTTTGTCCGTTTGCATCCGTTAAAGTACCATCGGGCATTGCATGAACCTTCCAGCCATCCTGATATGCAGGATAGGTACAGGTCAGTTCTCCATTTAAGGTAAGTGCCACATCCACCTCGGTGAGTTCTTCATGATACAAATAAATCACAGGCTTGTAACAAACATCAGAGTCTAATTCCAGCTCACTGGGAGCAATCGTTACCAAATCGGCTTCCGCACGATTTTGTTTGTCATAATAAGCATTTTCATAGGTAACACTCACCTGGTCACCCACACACCATTCATCCGAAAGCACTCCGTTCACTTTGATGGTGTACGGTCTGGGAATTACACAATGTGCAAAAAAGCAATCTGCATAAATCTCATCAATAATAATCTCATTGTCAAGATCTGTGCCACGGTAGAATTCTTCTGTTTTCTCCATCCACTCTCCGGCATATACTTCCCTTGGGGTAACCACACCGACACCGCTGGGTTCCGATGTAGGTTCTGCCCCAGCTTCCGATGCAGTTTGTTCCGTGTTTTTGCAGGATACCAGACACATAGAAACTACCATCATCATAGCCAGCAGAATACAAAGTGATGATACACGAAATTTAGTTTTCACAAGATCTCTCCCCTATTCATATCATTTGATTATTTGTATGTTTGGACGAAGAATATGGAAAAATGTTCCTAAAACAAATAAAAATATCAAAACATTCAAACAAAATTGAACTATAAAACAAAAAATCCCATCTTACGACAGGATTTTTCATAATGGTGGGAACAATAGGGCTCGAACCTATGACCCTCTGCTTGTAAGGCAGATGCTCTCCCAGCTGAGCTATGCTCCCAAATTTTCGTTTGCTCTCATCAAGCAAGGGCTATTATATCAAATGAAATTCATTTTGTCAATACCTTTTTTGTAATTTTTTAAAAAAATTTTTCAAATATAAAAAGACGGAACAAAAGACCTATTTTTTCTATGTTTTTTTTGTGAAAACAATTGACGAACCGGTAAAATACGTGATACAATGGCAAAGCCATTGTGTGAAAAACGATACAGAAAGGAAGTATCTTATGATAAAAAAAATATTCGCATTATTGCTCATTCTCACATTAACAATACTTATTCCCTGCCATGCAGAGGAAACTGCTGCTCCCACAATGTATATCCTTACGTTGGAAGATGCCATCAATATGGCATTGGAAAATAACCAACAGCTAGTTGCCTGTCAAGTAAAAAAGGATGCGGCAGAAACCACCTTATCGGTGGCAAAAACCGAACAGAAAGATGCAAAAAAGTCACCCATTATTGTCAACGAATTAATTTACGTGAAAAACGGTTATGCAGTGGCAGCATCCGAAATGCAGATTCGTCTGGCAGATGCAGAATATCAGCAGATTTCCAATCGGATCTCCTATCAGGTAACTGAAAAGTACTATACCATTAAATTAGCGGAACAGCTTCTTCTGATCCATCAGAACGGCCACAATATGGCAAAAGAGAATCTGGAGATTGTGTCTTCTCAGTTCCAGATGGGAATGGTTTCGGATTTAGAAGTGCAGAACGCTTTGATTCAGGTTACCAGAACTGACTATGCCCGTCGGGATGCAAGCAGAAACTACTGGCTTGCCAGAGAGGACTTCAAAATTGCTCTGGGATTGGAAGGCAACTGTGAATTTTCTTTAATTGACAATATTACTTATGAAGATTACGAACCCAACCCGGATGCAGAGATTCCCGTTGCCTTAACCACTCGATATGATGTTATGGCACTTCGTGAGCTGGCTCAACTTGACGAATTGTACTTTACCATCACCGAAAAAATCACTGCAGAAAACACAGCAGACTACAAAAACGCAAAAAGCACTTGGTTACAGAGCCAATACAATTACGATACCAATTCCCAACTGATTGGCCTTTCCATCCGAGCTTCTGCCAATAACATTCACACCACCAAAGAAAATCTGGATGTTGCAACTATGGCACTGGAGGTCAAAGAACGGGAATACGAAACTGCTCAGCTAAAATTCTCCATGGGAATGATTACCAATCTGGAACTGGTGAAAGTCCAGACTGAATTACTCCAGGCACAGACTGAACTAGAAAGCGCAAAGCTGTCCTATAAACTGGCAATGGAAAAATATCAGTACGAAATTACCTATGGTTTATAAAAAAAGGAGAACTGTTATGATGAAAAAATATCTTTGTCTGTTACTTGCTGCCTTGTTGGTATTTAGCCTGGCAGGTTGCAACAAAACCACTGAAGAACCCAAAGAGAATTTGGGGATCCCCGTAGAAATTACTGTGGCATCTGCCGGACAGATGCAGGAATATTACACAGTATCCGGCACAGCATCTCCCATCCGGGAAGCAACTGTGGTTGCGAAAACACCCGGTAAAATTGAATCCCTGAATGTTTCTTTAGGAGATAGCGTTTCCCAGGGGACTTTGCTTTGCTCATTGGATAAAACCGATGTTCTGCAATCCATCCAGGCGTTAAACGCTCAGATTGCACAGGCAAACGCAGGGATTGAAACCGCCGTCATTAACGCAGACCGTGCACAAGGCTCCGGTTATGAGCAAACTCTGATGCAGGCAGAAATGGCGTTAACCCAGGCACAAAGTGCCATGGACCAGGCAAAAATTAACTTAGACCTGCAGACCACCAACTACGAAAACATGAAAACCCTTTATGAAAAAGGAAATATTTCCCGTGTCAACTTTGAATCAGTGGAAGCACAATATCAGGCAGCCCTTTCCTCTTACGAAACCGCAAAAGTTGCCTACGAAAACGCGCTGCGCAGTGTGGAATTGGCTCAGCAGACCGCCGAAGATAATATTGTGGCAGCAGATTCCGGTGTTACCAGTGCACAGGCAGGAAAAAACGTGCTGTTAACTCAGCTGGAAGCAGCACAGACCACTTTGGCAGAAATGGATATCACCGCTCCCATTGACGGTGTTATCGTAATGGAAAACGCCAAAATCGGCGAATTTGCAACCGGTGCACTGTATCAGATTGCAGATATCTCCAAAATTCAGTTTAAACTGAGTGTCCCCGAAAGTATGATTAACCAAATTTACTTAGGGCAATCCGCAACCGTTACAATCAATGCTGCAGAAACCACCGTAGACGCTTCCGTAAGCGCCCTCTCCCCCAGTGCCAATGCACAAACAGGTGGTTACACTGTTATTTTGGAAATTGATAATGCAAACACACTGATTAAACCCGGCATGGTAGGTACTGTCAGCTTCTTAATGAATCAGGCGGTAGAAACTGTAATCGTTCCTTTAGAAACCGTAATTACCGAAGATGATACCACTTATGTGTACATAGAAAAAGACGGAACCGTTACCAAAACTCCTGTTGTGGTTGGTATGCGTGACAACGAAACTGCAGAAATTTTAGAAGGTGTTTTGGAAGGCGACAGAATTGTATCCCGTGGTCAGCACACCGTTTCCGACGGCGTGAAAGTACGGGTTGTGAAAGAACACTAAGAAAGGACTTTGCCGAAATGAGCTTTTTTAAAGGATTGATGAAGCGTCCGGTTACCGTATTGATGGTAACCATTATGATGCTGGTATTCGGCGGAATCTCCACCATCAATATGGAGCAGTCTCTTCTGCCGGATATTTCAATGCCCAATATTATTGTAATGACCACCTATTCCGGTGCAGGCCCCGAAGAAGTGGAAAAACTGGTTACCGAACCCATTGAGCAAGCGGTTTCCACCGTGCCCAATTTTGTGAATGTGACCTCCACCTCCTCCTACGGTTCCTCTATGGTAATGGTGGAAGTTTCCTCCGAAGCAGATATGAACTTCACCGCTCTGAAGGTGAGAGAACAAATCAGTATGATTGATGC
>JAFYVF010000108.1 GCA_017549265.1 Clostridia bacterium | reverse complement strand
CGAATGGGACCGTATGTTTTTTCAAACACCGCTAACAGTTCATCATCTCCGTACACCCGCTCCAGATATCGTCTGGCATTTTTTTTGGTAGAAATCTCTTGGAGTTCTTCCTCTTGGGACAACTTTGCACCATCTAAGTGCATATAATCACGTACCTGATTCCATTTCACATAAAATCCTGCACCATGAGAACAGAACACAGAATCAGGTGTGTTCTCCATATCATTTTCAGGATTGTAACCAATTTCTGAAATCACAGTTTCTGCATCTTGACACTGTTCATATCCTTTCAAGCGACAAGTTAATCTGCCTGCACCGTGGGTATAGCGGATGACTTCGGTATGGTAGTCCCGCATTTTTGAAACGGGAGCACTTCCGGTAAGAATTGCTTTATCTTCCGAAAATCCAGTCTGCTGACAGTTACCTCCCATATAGGAAATATCAGTCATAGCCCGCCCTACCGAATCAGAGGGAACCTCCAATTCAAATTCATACCAAGGCTCTAATAACACACTTTCTGCACACATAAGTCCCTGACGGACTGCACGGTAAGTTGCCTGACGAAAATCGCCACCCTCAGTATGCTTTTTATGGGCACGTCCTGCAATCAGGGATATTCTCATATCGGTGATTGGTGAACCGGTCAAAACACCAAGGTGTGTTTTTTCATATAAATGAGTTAAAATTAATCGTTGCCAGTTTTTATCCAATTCATCTTCGCTGCAATTCGTTCCAAACATTAGACCGCTTCCCCGAGGCAACGGTTCTAATAACAAATGAACTTCCGCATAGTGACGCAAAGGTTCGTAATGACCTACCCCTTCCACTGCAGAGGCAATGGTTTCTTTATAAGTGATACTTCCCTGCCCAAAGGATACGTTCATTCCGAATCGTTCTGCGATAATTCCTTTTAAAACTTCCAGCTGTACTTCTCCCATCAGCTGAATCTGAATCTCTTTGAGGCGTTGATTCCAATAAATATGAAGCTGAGGGTCCTCTTGCTCTAATAATCTTAATTTTGCCAACGCAGATGCCACATCTGCTCCCTCCGGCAAATCCACACGGTAACTTAACACCGGTTCTGTCCACATCGGAATGCTTTTTTCTTCAACACCCAAGCCATCTCCCACGCAGGAATGTTCCAACCCTGTTACTGCACAGATAGTACCCGGCAATACTTCGTCAACAGTCTGATATTTTGCTCCGGAATAGATGCGAATTTGATTGACTTTTTCCTCAACGGTTTCGTTTTGGGTATCTGTTGTTTGCAAAGTGGATTTCACCCTAAGACTTCCACCCGTAATTTTCAAATGAGTTAAACGGTTTCCCTGCTCATCTTCAGAAATTTTATACACTTTCGCCCCAAATTTTTTAGAAAAGACAGATTCCTCTGTTAAGGTAAGAACACCTTGGATAAATTCATCAATGCCTTCCATTTTTAAGGCAGAACCGTAAAATACAGGAAACCATTTTCGACGTTTGATTGCTCGTTTTAAGCTTTCTTGCGATATTGTATCCGTTGCCAAATATTCTTCCAGCAATGATTCGTCTGAACAGGAAATACTCTCCAAATCCAAATTTTTGGTATAATCAATCAAGGCAGGATGAAGCCGTTCTTTTAAATTACGAGACAAAATTTCACGGTCGGCACCGTCCAAATCCATTTTATTAACAAACACAAATGTGGGAACCTGATAACGTTCCAGCAATTTCCATAATGTTTTGGTATGGCTTTGTACCCCATCCGTACCACTTACCACCAAAATGGCATAGTCCAGCACGCTCATCGTACGTTCGGTTTCAGTGGAAAAATCAATATGACCGGGAGTATCCAACAGTGTAATTATTGTATCGGAAAATTCCAGAACCGCTTGTTTGGAAAAAATGGTGATACCACGGTCTCGCTCCATAGAATGCGTATCCAAAAATGTATTTTTATGGTCAACACGGCCCAATTTTCGAATGGCACCGGAGCAATACAAAGGACTCTCGGAAAGAGTTGTTTTCCCCGAGTCAACGTGCGCTAATATTCCAAAAACCAAACGCTTCATTGGATTTTTAATCCTTTCATTTGTATCCTTTATATTATAATAAAAAATTGTCATTCTGTCAACAAAAAAGGAGATGTAAAAATCAGGTTTTACATCTCCAAAAATGATTTTATAAATTATAATATTTCTCAAATTCTGCAGGATGGGGAATTTTGGATAATTCGCTAACTTCTGCACGTTTTGCTTTGATGAAATTTCTAAGCAATTCTTCGGGGAACACGCCACCTGCAGTCAGGTAGTCGTGATCTTGTTCCAAAGCATCCAACGCTTCATCCAAAGAGGTAGGCAGATGTTTTAATTTTGCTTTTTCTTCTTCGGGCAGATGGAACAAATTCATATCATAGGGACCCCAACCGTTTTCGTGAGGATCAATCTGATTCTTGATGCCGTCAATCCCTGCCATTAAAATTGCTGCATAGCAGAAATAGGGATTACAGGTTGCATCAGGGTTCCGAAGCTCAAAACGACACAGTTTCGGTTCTTTTGCATAGGCAGGAATACGGATTACTGCACTACGGTTAGAAGTTGCATACCCAACGGTTACAGGAGCTTCAAACCCGGGAACAAGACGTTTGAAAGAATTGGTGCTGGGATTGGTAATTGCACATAAAGATGCAATATGTTTTAATAAGCCGCCCATAAACCAATGTGCTTCCTTACTTAAGTTGGAATAACCGTTATCATCGGAAAACACGGGCTGACCGTCTTTTAAGAGTAACATATGAACGTGCATACCGTTACCAGCTTCTCCCATAATGGGTTTGGGCATAAAGGTTGCAGACAAGCCATATTTTCTTGCGGTGTTATGAATGATATATTTAATCATCATGGTGGCATCCGCCATTTTAGACATCTGCCCTAACTCAGGCTCAATTTCAAACTGCCCGCCGGCACCAACTTCAGGATGGTGATAGTTTAATTTGATGCCTGCTTCTTCCATCAAAAGACACATTTCGCTACGTGCTTCGTAGGTGGTGTCAAATGGTTTTGCAATATGATAGTTTTTCTGTTTGGGTACCACATTCCCCAGCCCTTCAGAATAGCTATTCCAATGTGCCTGCTGGGCATCAATGGAAAATCCCACGGAATTGGCAGAAACTTCCCAACCTGCCTGATTAAACAAATAGAATTCAAATTCGGGCAGAATCAGCATCGTATCAGCAATACCGCTATCTTTTAAATACTGTTCAGCAGCAGCCACAATATTTCTGGGATACTGGGATAAGGGTTTATTGGCAGGATTATCGATGATCATCGCATTCCCCGTCATAGATAAGGTGGGAATCTCACAGAACGGATCTACCTGGGCGGTATCGGGATCGGGAATAAATACCATATCGCTTTTTTCCACCACGGCATAGCCATAGTTGGAAGCATCAAATCCGATGCCGTTTTTCATAGTTTTTTCGGAAAAATTCTTGGCAGGAATGGTAACGTGTCTAAACTGACCGTTGATGTCTACCATTTTAAAATCCACCATTTTAATGTCGTAATCTTTGATCATTTGTAAAATGTCGTTCACTGTTTTCATGGGAATCTCCTCCTATATCAAACATTTGTTATCAGTATATCATATTTTCTTTTAATTATCAAGATTTATCAGAAAGATTCTTTTGAAATTTCGGACAGGAAATCAAAATGCCTGCAACCATCAACAAAACCCAAATTAAAATAAGATTTCCCCATCCGATTGCCGTTACGGCATTGGAGAACACCATACTGGCAACTGCTGCCGCAATGTAACTGACAAAATCCAAAAATCCCGTTACAGTCGACACACGTCCCGTATCTCTAAGACTTGGGCAATAACGGCTCCAGAGCATGGATGCTGCGCCGTTAGACGACATGATGGCGATCACAAAGCAGATGATGTTTAAGACAGGATTTTTCACAAAATACAGCAATGCAAAGAAAATGGATGCCGAAATAAACATATAAAACATGGTCTTATCCAGATTCCTTTTTAACAACTCATAAATACCAACCGAAATGAAAGCCATCAGAGAAATAATAAAGGTGGATGCCGTAAAAATAAGTGCCGCCTGATTCGGAGCAAAGCCAAGATGTTCGGAAATATAAGTAGGCATCCAAAACACAACCGAGGTGCGAACCACACCGGTAATAATGGAAATGAAGGTAAAGCGGATAATTCGCCGACGAATCAGTTCTTTGATATCCAGCTTATTTTTTTCTTTGGCAACAAACTGATTGTATTTCACAATTCCTTTTTTCTCGAATGACAAGAAAAAGAAAAACACCAAAATTGCCATAACGCCAAGTGCAATACTATTGATGCCAAACACACTTTGCCACACAAACACGGAAGCAATCACCCCTGCTAAGGGAGAACCGAAAAAGGAAGCGAAAGTAAATCCCAAACTACAACGGGTTGCATACACAGGCTCTGTATTTTCTGCCACCACCTTCATCATAGGAGCATAAATCATAGCTAAGAAAAAGCCGGTCATTCCATACACATACCGGGCAACATCAGGCGTAATTGCCGCCATTTTGGAAAACACAAAATTGCTGACTCCTGCCATAAGAAGCCCAATACTAATCATATATCTTGCCTTTACTCGGTCTCCAATGGCACCGTTTATGAGCTGACCAATGGCATAAAAAATATTATAAAGAGCCACAACCTCTCCAATATATGCCTTGGTATATCCACCTTCAACCATCTGTGGAGAACAAGTGCTCAAAATATTTCTTGCAAAATATACCGCTAAATAGGATATAGAACATAAAAATCCGATATAAACTGCGTGAACTGCCTTTTTATTTTCAAAGAATTTGATTGATTTCATAATACATTCCTTTTTATGATATAATCTGCGATTATTATACCATATTCCCAAACTGATTGCAAGATATTTTCATATAAAAGCATATATCAAATAAGCATTACCAATTACAATCCGAAAAATCTGACTGATTTTCGAATCATTATTTTACGCTATTATAACATCTATCTGAAAAAAGAATTTGTCCAATCTGACAAATCCTGTTTTCTGTACACAAACAAAAAAAGCGTACTGAAAATTCAGTACGCTTTTTTGTTTGGTCGGGATGACAAGATTCGAACTTGCGACCTCTTGAACCCCATTCAAGCACGCTACCAAGCTGCGCTACATCCCGTTACCTAGGATATTATACAGTCTTTATCTCGATTTGTCAAGAGTAAAATTGAATTTTTTTTTATTTTTTTCACTTTTTTTATTTTTTGTCGATTTCCGGACTTTTTTCCGAAAAACAATTGCCATTTAGCTATATTTTTGATATACTATCATCTGAGGTGATACCATGTTTAAATACGAAACACATCTTCACACAACCCCCGTAAGCAAATGCGCTCGGGTCACTGTGCGACAGATTATGGAATTTTATAAAAAGGTTGGATTTGACGGTATTTTCATCACCAACCATTTTATTGACGGCAATATCTGTCTTGACATCAGAAATGCGTCTTATGAAGAACGAATCCGTTTTTATTTTTCCGATTATGAGGAAGCTTTAAAATTACAGGATGAAATCGGCATCAAAGTATTTTGCGGTGTGGAATCCACTTATATTGACGGTACCGATTTTTTAATTTACGGATTGGATAAGGAATGGTTTTTGGCACATCCTGAAATCGAAACTATGAAAATGAGTCAACTGCTCCCCTACTATATGGAGCATGGTGCATTAGTCATTCACGCACATCCGTTTCGGGAAGCAGGTTATATTGACCATATCCGTTTATTCCCCCGTTGTGTGCACGGCGTGGAAGTAGTGAACGCATCCCGCACCGATTTTGAAAATGATTCGGCACAAAAATATGCCAAGCAGTATAACCTCTTAGAATTTGCAGGTACCGATAACCACGGTTTTACTTACGACTATTTAGGTGGAATGGAAAGTGAAACACCCGTAGAAAGTGTGGCTGATTTTATCAACAAAGTAAAATCGGGACAAATGAAAGTTTTTGCACAAAAGCTACATGAACCCTATTGCAATGCCGAATTGCACGAATTGGATGAATTTAAAAGTTTAGAATCATGATAAAAAAGCTCTCAAACGAGAGCTTTTTTCATTAGGGTTTTAATAAAATCACCGTAAAGTACGCAGCGTAGCAAAGCAGGAACAGCCAGCCAGCCCAACGGTGTAGTTTTTTATCCTTTAAGCAACACAGCCACAGTAATACGACTGCACCGGTTGCCACGATGGTGTCAAAAATAAAGTTTGCCTGGAACGGTACAGGGGTTATCACCGCAGAAAGACCAACAACAAATAGAATATTGAAGATATTGCTACCCACAATGTTACCGATTGCAATATCGGCATTGCCTTTTCGTGCAGCCATCACAGAGGTGAACAATTCCGGCAAGGAAGTACCAAGTGCCACAATGGTAAGCCCAATAAAACGAGGGCTCATTCCCCACATGGTTGCCAGCGTTGTTGCTGCGTTGACTGTTACCTGACTGCCCCATATAATGAAGCCGAGACCAACAACTGTAAAGATTAACGCCTTCCAAACAGGGAGTTCTTTCACGTCTTCTGATGCTTCGTTTTTCTGCTTTAATGTAGCAATAAATAAATATGCCATATATAACAAAAAAACAACTAACAGTAAAATTCCTTCCAAAATGGTAAGTACGCCGTCAAGCCCTAAAAGCAACAACAAAGACGCCAGCAAAACTACAGGAATATCCACGCGAATCGTGGATTTGGCTATTGCTAAAGGAGTTAGCACTGCAGAAACCCCTAAAATAATCAATATATTCAAAATATTACTACCCACAATATTACCAACGGTAATATCTGCATTTCCGCCCAATGCAGCAGAAATACTTACCGCTGCTTCCGGAGCACTGGTCCCCATCGCAACAATGGTAAGACCGATAACAAGCTGCGGAATTTTAAATTTGGTAGCGATACCCGAAGCACCGTCCACAAACCAATCCGCACCTTTTACCAGCATCGCAAACCCGATAACCAAAAGTAATAACTGCAACAAAACTTCCATGTTAAAATCTCCTTTTTGATTTTTATTTTTGAGAATGCATCTGCAAGAAAGGCACAAAAAAAGGCAGACCCCTCCTGTAAATACATACAGAAAAGTCTTGCCATTTCATTACAAACCGGATATTTTAAATATTTTTTAATATTTTTAATATCGTACTGACGGTATCGTAACCGCAATGCAAAAGCACCACGCCAGCTACTCCCTTTTCATATTCTCTTGTCTTGTAATTGCTTTTGAAACACAACTATGTTATCATTATATCATATTTTTTTAAATTTTGCAAGGTTTTCTGTAAATTTTTTTAATTATTTCCAAAATTTATCAATAAAAAAGTCTGCCCGAATGGACAGACTTTTTCACACTGTAGATATTACTGCTGTTTGGATTTGGTAATAGAAAGCTCAGTTTCAGGATCAAACAAATGCAGTTTTTCCATATCAAATGCAACTTTGATATGATCGCCAAATTTAGCAGTAGTTCTGGGATTTACTCTTGCGGTAAATTTATTGTCATCTGCTAATAAGTACAGATAAGTTTCCGCACCCATCAATTCAGAGAAGTCAACTTCAACATCAATAGTAGCATCCGGGAAAGCGTTGATGAAAGATTCTTCATCGTGAATATCTTCCGGACGAATACCAAACACAACCTGCTTGCCAATATGTTCTTTTACTGCATCATTGATTTTGCTTGCAGGTAATTTAATTTTGCTGGAACCGAATGTCAGGCAAATATCATTACCATCTTTAACTAAATCAGCAGTAATCAAATTCATCTGGGGGCTACCCATGAAGCCTGCAACGAATAAGTTAACAGGGCTGTTGTACAGGTTCTGAGGAGTATCTACCTGCTGAACCACACCATCTTTCATAACAACGATTCTGGTACCCATGGTCATTGCTTCGGTCTGGTCATGAGTAACGTAGATAAAGGTAGTCTGTAATCTCTTGTGAAGTTTACCGATTTCCGCTCTCATCTGTACTCTCAATTTTGCATCCAAGTTGGAAAGAGGTTCGTCCATTAAGAACACTTTAGGTTCTCTAACGATTGCACGACCCAGCGCAACACGCTGTCTCTGACCGCCGGATAAAGCCTTCGGTTTTCTATCTAACAAATGCTCAATATCTAAGATTTTTGCAGCTTCGGTAACTCTACGTTTGATTTCAGCCTTCGGAACTTTTTTCAGTTTCAAACCGAATGCCATATTTTCAAATACAGTCATATGCGGATAAAGTGCATAGCTCTGGAATACCATCGCAATATCTCTGTTTTTCGGAGAAACATCATTTACCAAATTGTCTCCGATATAGAGTTCACCGCTGGTGATTTCTTCCAGACCTGCAATCATTCTTAAAGTAGTAGACTTACCGCAACCGGAAGGTCCTACCAGAATAATAAACTCTTTATCTTCAATGTCTAAGCAGAAATTATCAACGGATTTCTGCTGGCTGCCTTCGTAAACTTTGCAAATATTTTTTAAAATTAAACCTGCCATTTACAATTTACCCCCATATTAAAGTTTTTACTATGGGCTTATTATAACACAGTTATTTTAAAAAGAAAAGTGGTTAATTCACCAAAAATAATAATTTTATTTTATACAAATTGCATAGCACGTCAAAAATAGGGGTTGAAATTAGTCGGCTTTTGTGTTAAAATAACAAACGGAATCAATTTATCAATATTTTTTCCACAGAGTTTTCCATAGTTATCTTAGGAAAGGAACAAAAAGCAACACTTACTTTACATATTATGATGAAAAAAAACGATATTGTGACCATCACCATTACAGACATTTCACATAACGGTAGCGGCATCGGCAAAACCGAAGAAGGTTTTGTGGTGTTTGTCCCGGAACTTTTAATTGGTGAAATTGCACAAGTTAAAATTTTAAAAGTATTAAAGAATATCGCCTACGGAAAAACCGTGAAGATTCTTACGCCCTCAGTAAAGCGAACTGTCCCTGCGTGTCAGGTTGCAAAACAGTGTGGCGGCTGTGTGTTTCATCATACAACCTATCAGAATGAATGTGATATCAAACAGCAGTTGGTTAAAAACGCATTCCGTCCCATGGGAGAAAACATTCCCGAAATTGCGTCAGCGCATCCCTCTCCCAAACAGGAAGCTTACCGAAATAAAATGCTGCTTCCCGTGGGATATGATAAAGACGGTAACATCGTTGCAGGCTTTTACCGTGCAAGAACACACGAGATTATCCCCTGCTCCGCATGCTCCATTACATATCCTGAATTCCTTTCCATTACCGAATGTATTCTTTCGCATCTAAGAAAACACCGCATCGCTCCATACACCGAAGAAAAACATTCCGGAATTGTTCGTCATATTTTCATTCGCCGGGGAGAACATACCGGTGAAATCATGGTGGGATTGGTGGTAAATCTCAAAAAAAATTATGAATCTGTTCTACATACCAAAGAACTGATTGAACAACTTTTGCTATTACATTATAATATAATAAGCATTGCTCTTAATATCAACACGAAAAAAACAAACGTCATTTTAGGGGAAGAAACCATAACGCTACACGGAAAAAAATATCTGACCGATACCATGAACGGTATTTCGTTTGGCATTTCACTCCCCTCGTTCTATCAGGTAAACACCCTGCAGGCAGAACAACTTTATCTGAAAGCACTTTCTCTGTTAGGCGATAATTATGAAACAGTATTTGATTTATATTGCGGTATTGGAACGATTACATTAAACCTGGCAAGAAAAGCAAAAAAAGTTTATGGAATCGAAAGCTGTGCTCCGGCAGTGGAAGATGCTAAAATGAACCGTGATGCAAACGGAATTGGGAACGTGGAATTCATATGCGGAACAGCGGAAGAAGAAGCCCCCAAACTGGTAAAACAAGGAATTGTTCCCGATGCGGTAGTTTTAGATCCACCCAGAAGCGGATGTGAAGAATCTCTTCTTGAAATGCTTTGTGACATCAAACCGAAAAAGATTGTATATATCAGTTGCAACCCCGCTACCCTTGCCCGTGATATGAAGTATCTGACTGACAACGGCTATCATGCAGATACCGTTTATCCTTTTGATTTGTTTCCAAGAACATTTCATTGTGAATGTGTAACATTATTAACTCAAAAATAACAATTTGATATAGAAAGGGTGTAACAATATGGCAGAACAGACTGCGAAACAACAAAAAATTTTAGCTAAAATAGCGACTTTGCAGATGCAACTGGATTTTTATAACAATCAATTGACTGCAGATATGGACCCAAAAGACCAGAAACAATTAGAAAAGAAAATTGCCAAACTGTGTAGTGAAATCGAACAACTACGTTTGCGTGTCACCCCCACATCCCTGCCAACTAAATCCGATCACCTTTCTTCACAACTGAAAAAATACCGGATTTTGCTGACACTGGCGCTTGTTATCATTATCCTGCTTGCAGTAGTTTTTTTCGTCATAACACAAAAGTACTCCCAATTACAAATCAGTTATCGCAGTGCAAACTATTGGTCTGACTATTATCGTGAAGAAGCCGAAGAATTAAATAAAAAAATTCAGAAATTAACAGGAGACACTACCCCTACCTCCTCGCCGGAACCAACCCAGTCTCCAGATAGACCAAACGATGAAAAGGATACTCAAGAAACTGATTCCAACGAAAATTCGTTCTATTATGTGCGAAAATCCGCAAATGATAAAGCAAGTCAGCTGGGAGCGTTTCAGGTTTTAGAAAATGCCAAGAACCTAGCAGACACCCATAAAGCAGAGGGATACAAAGTGTATGACAGTCAAGGGAAATGTATCTACACTCCCTAAGCCAATCAAATGTCGGTATAAATACAGTTATATTTTAGAAAGGTGAAAGAATAATGTCAGAAATACAGATCAATCCAACTGAAAGCCAAGCCTCAAAGAAAAATCAAAAAATATTTACAAAAATAGAACAATTGCAAAAGCAGACAGATGAACTTTTAAAAGCTATGGCGATATCCGCTTCTGCGAAAGAACGGGAACAAGCAGAAAAGAAAATTGCCAAACTAAAAGCAAAAATAAATGACCTGGAAATCCGTACCACCCCCGACGCCCATCGTTCCGCCTCAGAAAAGTTATATCTAAAAAACAAATTGTATCGAAACCTGCTAATTTGTCTTTTGGCGGTCATTCTCTTTTTAACCGCTGTTTGTGTGATTGTTGCCTACAATAATGCACAGCTGAGAAAATCTTGGGCTTCCAGCGTGCAAAAATCCAATGCCTTGGAAGAAAACAACCGTCTCCTAACGCAAGAAACAGTGGCATTGCAGGCTGAGAACGATCAATTAACGAATGATTTATCCAACGCGCAGTCCGGTTACGACGATTTGGCAGAAGACTACGAATACATCCAAAGCAAAGCTGAATGGTTTGATAAAAATGCCAGAATTGTGATTGCAGATGAAGGTTATTTATATATGACCTATCACAAATATGACTGTGACTTATGGGACGATTCCAGTTATTGGATTCATAACATTGAATGGGTAGAAAATGATCCGGAATATACTGAATGTTCATCATGTCATTAAAAGTGACCACCTTATTATCAAAAAAAATACCGTTGCATTTTGCAACGGTATTTTTTTATTTTTTATAGTTTTATGAAAAACTCCACGCCGTCATCCTTATAGCTAAAACCGTATTCCTTCTTATGCGCCTCCATAATGGCCTTCACAATAGAAAGTCCCAATCCGTTCCCCTGACTTTCGTCACTTTTATGAAAACTGGTCCAGATTTTTTCACTGTCTAAAACCTTGGGAGTAGCATTATAAACTCCCAAATATGCCGACTCACCAGCTTGATAAAGAGTAACACGAATTTCCCTAGGCTCTCCCAAATGAACTATAGCGTTATTCAGATAGTTGGTAATCACCCGTTCCATAAAGAATCGGTCTGCACAAACAATCACATTCTTAGAAATATTTTCTGTAAAACGAATTCCTTCTTTTTCCATTCTTAGGCGGAACGGTACCAATACGTCGTTTAACAGCTCCGAAAGATTGAATTCTTCTAATGTAATGTTCATGGTCTGCGATTCCAACTGTGCAACATTCAGAAGATTTTTCACAATATTACTCATTTTTTCGGTTTCATCATAAATGACATTGTAATAATAATCAAGCTCATCTTCTTCGGTAATGAGCTTATCTTTCAGCATTTCCGTGTAGGAGGCAATTACCGAAATTGGCGTTTTTAATTCATGGGAAGCATTCTGCAAAAATTCCTTCCTCATTTTTTCAATTTTTTCCTTCCGATACAAATCCTGCTGCAATGATTCATTGGATTCGGAAAGTTGCTGAATATTATCATGAAGACGGTCCGACATGATATTGATTTGTTCCCCTAAAACATTGAGTTCGTCGTCTCCACGTATCTGAAATTTTCTGGAAAAATCCAGGTTGGTAATGCGTTTGGAAATGTCTAAAATCTCATAAATAGGACGCATAAAATAGCTGCCGATGAGTAACATAATCAAAGCGCCCACCACTCCGATTGTAATCATCACGATAAAAAAGAATTCATGATAAATCTCCATACTTTTATGGATGGAAGCAATTGACTTAATGAGAAACACCTTGCCAAACGGCTTTAACTCTGCCACCATAATCAAATGCTCGGAATCTTCCGCATCCAACACCGTTTGAATGGCATATTCTTCTCCGGGTGGAATCGGGATGCTTTCTGCAAAGTCACGCACCATTTTACCGGTAAAATACGCTTTTTGTTTACTATCCATGCTGGAGCTGGAATACAAAAGGTGATGAAATTGGTCTGTTACAATAATTGTCATATTAGAATTGGAGGCTGTGTATGATAAAAATTCTGCCAAATGGTGCGGAGTGCGTTCTGCTGTCTGTTGAATTTTGCGATAGGTTTCCTTAAACTCGACCTTTTCTTTTTCTGTATAGTAAGGCTCCAACAAAAATTTGTTGGCACCCAGCATAATCATCAGAATGGAAAACACTACCGCAAGAAGCATAAAAACCAGTTTTGCTTTTAATGATTTCACAAACCTATTACCGTTCCTTCTTTGTAGTTTTATATTGATGCATCAAACTTATATCCAACACTTCGCACTGTTTGGATATATCCGCCACAATCTAAAAGTTTTGCTCTTAGCTTCTTGATGTGCGTGTCAATTGTTCTTACATCACCGAAATAATCATAATGCCACACATTGTTTAAAATGTCATCTCGGGACAAAACAATACCTTTATTTAAAATCAAATAACCGAGCAACTCAAATTCTTTATTGGTTAATTCTACCTTTTCTCCTTTTACGCTAACTTCATAGGTTGCCTTATTATAAGTTAAATCACCGATGGTAACCTCCTCAGACAACCCACTGGTACGGCGAAGAAGCGCTTCCACTCTTGCAGAAAGAATTTTTAGGTTAAAAGGCTTTGCAACATATTCGTCTGCATACAGTTCAAATCCTTTTAAAATATCATACTCTTCCGATTTTGCAGACAAAATCATCACCGGGACATTGGAAATTTTCCGAAGCTCTTTCAAAGTTTCGTATCCGTCCATGACCGGCATCATAATATCCAAGATAACCAGATCAATTTTATTGGCATAAAAAATATCAATTGCCTCTTCCCCATTTTTTGCCAATTTCACCTGATAATCCAATTTTGTAAAATAATCAAATAGCACTTTACGGATACGTTCCTCGTCATCCACAATCATAATGGTCGATTGATTCATACATTCACCCCGTTTGTTTGTTTCTGTTTTGCTTTCATATCATACCATATTTTTTAGAAAAAGGCAAGATGATTCACAAAAATTACAAAAACCGGAGATTCTATCCCCCAGAGGTTAATATTACTATGAAAAACCTGCTATTTGGAAAAAGCTGATACTATCTTTTCAGGATAAAATCCGTTATAATGAGGAAGAGCTTACTGTTTTATTTTAAAACAATATGTTCAAACAAACTCCAAAAAGGAGCTGAAAGGTGTGAAAATTGAAAAAATTGATGAAAACCAGGTAAAGATTACGTTATCCTGCACAGAAATGCTGCAAATGAACGCAGAAAACAGTTCCAACGACTCTTCCCTGTTAACAGAACTTTTGGGCGCTTTGGAGCAGGAATTCCAGTTTTCAATCATTCGTCATGCAATTCATTTGGAAATGATTCCCTCCAAAAAAGACGGATGTGAAATTTTTCTCACAAAAACAGAATCCCAACAGCAACCAAACTACGTGGAAAATTTAATGATTACCTCATTTTTCGAATCAGAAGACGCCCTATATGCTGCAAGACTTTCCAAAAGAAATTTAAATGGACAAATCGCAGTTTATCTGTTGAACGATGAGTTTTATTTAGTCATCACTTCCAATGAAAAGGAAAGTTTATCAAAGCTGCAATTACTCCTTAGCGATTTAGGTGATAGTGTGCAATATCCGGCTTTTATGGAAGGTGTGCTAAAAGAATACGGGACACTGATTTTCGAAGAAAATACCCCTCCGCTTTTGACCGAATAATTTTTTAAATTTTTTTATAAAAAAATGGTGACAAACACTATTTCTTGTGTTATACTATAAAATAAGAAAATGTTTTTTTTAATAAAAACAGAGGAGTATACAGTATGAGAAAGACAAAAATTGTTTGTACCTTAGGTCCCGCAACTGATGACGAAAACGTACTCCGTCAAATGATTCTGGCAGGCATGAACACTGCTCGTTTCAATTTCTCTCACGGGGATTATGAAAGCCATCAGAAGCGAATTGATATGTTTAAAAAAGTGCGTGATGAGTTGGGGTTACCCGTGGCAATGCTGTTAGATACCAAGGGTCCCGAAGTGCGTATCAAAACCTTTGAAAACGGAAAAGTAATCTTAAACGAAGGACAAGCCTTTACTCTGACTACAAAAGAAGTAATCGGAACTGAATCCAGGGTGTCTGTCACCTATAAAAAACTCCCCTTTGATTTATCCGTTGGAAATAAAATTCTCTTAGATGACGGTAACATTGAAATGGTGGTAGAAAAAATTGAAGATTCCGACATCATCTGCCGTGTGCTGACAGGCGGTCCGTTAAGTGACAGAAAGAGTATGAATCTGCCCGGCATTGATTTATATATGCCCTATATGGACGATGTGGACAAAGAAGATCTACTCTTTGGTATCAAAAATGATTTTGACTATATTGCCGCTTCTTTTGCACGCCGTGCAGATGACATTGTTGGTATGAGAAAATTCTTAGATGCCAACGGCGGTGAAGAAATTGAAATCATCGCAAAAATTGAAAACCGTGAAGGGGTTAACAATATCGACGATATTTTAGCAGTTTCCAGCGGCATTATGGTTGCCCGTGGTGACATGGGTGTGGAAATTGATTTTGAAGAACTGCCTTCTATTCAAAAAATGCTCATCAAAAAGTGTTACAGTGCCGGAAAACGTGTAATCACCGCAACCCAGATGCTTGAGTCCATGATTTCTAATCCCCGCCCCACCCGTGCAGAAACTTCCGACGTTGCCAACGCAGTGTATGATGGTACCAGTGCTGTGATGTTGTCCGGTGAAACTGCTGTGGGAAAATACCCCGTAGAAGCGGTAAAAGCAATGTCCCGCATTGCAAGAAGTGCCGAAAACGATATTGACTACAAAAAAAGATTCCAGCAGAGCTCCTTGTCTGCACCTGCGATTCAGGATGCAATTTCTCACGCTTCCTGTACCACTGCCCACGATTTGAATGCACGGGTAATTATCGTGGTAACAAAATCCGGCTACACTGCAAGAAATGTGTCTAAATTCCGTCCCAATATGCCAATCGTAGCAACAACCCCAAATGAAAAGACCTATCGGAAACTTGCTCTTTCCTGGGGTGTGTATCCCGTAAAATCCGAACTGCAGGGAAATTCAGATGCACTCTTTACTCACGCGATTAAATGTGTGCACGAAGCAAATTATATCACCAAAAATGATGTTGCAGTCATTGCAGCAGGCATTCCTTTGGGCGAAAGCACAAACACATTAAGAGTAATTACTGTGAAATAATTTTAATATTCAGCATTCAATTTAATAAAAGTATATCTCTATGTATGGGATATTTTGAAGCTATGTTTCACAAAAAAAGCTGAAACCAAATGTTTTATTTGGTTTCAGCTTTTTTACTTTTACTAAATTTACATCGGTAAGCCGTTTTTCAACTTAATGTTTTTGGAATCCAGTTCATCCACAATGCCATTTACCACCTGAAGCACTTCTTCTTTGGTTAAAGTGCGTTCGGGGTGAGAGAATAAAATTCTTAAGGTGATGGATTTACCTGCATCGTCGGTATAGGTGCCAACAACTTTCACATTTTTAATCAGCGGGCAGTTTGCATTTGCGATGGCATCTGCAATGGGCTGATAGGTTTCGGAAACGAAAGATAAGTCGATTTCAATTTCCGGGAATCTTGACGCTTCCTGATAAGCGATACTCTTATTTTTAATATCTGCAAAATCGGTGACATCAATTTCTGCATACACGATATTTGCTTTCTTATCAATCTTTTTGAAAACAACGGGATTTACAATACCGATTTCACCCAGTTCCTTACCACCGCAGATGATGGCATTTAAGTTTTTGGGATGCTGATAAGAATGAGTTGCTTCTTTTGCTT
>JAFYVF010000107.1 GCA_017549265.1 Clostridia bacterium | reverse complement strand
TGATACCGAAATGCAGGCCCGTCTGCCCCAAGAGATATACGAGGCGCTGAAGCATACCTTAGAAGATGGGGAAGCGCTGGACTTAAATGTTGCCAATCAGGTAGCGTCTGCAATGAAGGATTGGGCGGTGGAACACGGCGCAACCCATTATACCCACTGGTTCCAGCCGATGACCGGTATCACCGCAGAAAAACATGACAGTTTTATCGTGCCTGCAGGGGACGGTAAAGTTTTGATGGAATTTTCGGGGAAAGAGCTCATTAAAGGGGAACCTGATGCATCAAGCTTTCCCTCAGGCGGACTTCGTTCCACCTTTGAAGCAAGAGGCTACACCTCCTGGGACCCCACCTCTTATGCCTTTATCAAAGACGGTTCTTTATGTATCCCCACCGCTTTTTATTCCTACAGCGGTGAGGTGTTAGACAAAAAAACCCCTCTGCTTCGCTCTATGAAAGTAATCAGTCATCAGGCGGGCAGAATTGTGAAACTGTTTGGCGAAGATTTGGATGCCACCGTGACCACTACCGTGGGTGCTGAACAGGAATATTTCTTAATCGACAAAGAAATGTATGACAAACGTCCTGACTTAATCTTCACAGGCAGAACCTTATTCGGTTCCAAGCCTCCCAAAGGTCAGGAGTTGGAAGACCATTATTTTGGTGCCATCAAAACCCGTGTTTCCGCCTATATGAAAGAGCTGGATGAAGAACTCTGGAAACTGGGCGTTTTAGCAAAAACCAAACATAATGAAGCGGCTCCCTCTCAGCACGAGTTGGCGCCCATTTTTGCCACCACCAATATTGCCACCGACCACAATCAGCTCACCATGGAAGTGATGAAAAAGGTTGCAGAACGACATAATTTGGTATGTTTATTGCATGAGAAACCTTTCTTAGGGGTAAACGGTAGCGGGAAACATAATAACTGGTCTATTTCCACCAACACCGGCGTCAATCTGTTGAATCCGGGTAAATATCCTGAAAATAACCTGCGATTCTTACTGTTTTTGGCAGCGGTCATCAAAGCGGTGGATTGTCATCAGGATTTGCTCCGTATTTCCGCTGCATCTGCAGGAAATGACCATCGTCTGGGCGCCAGCGAAGCACCGCCGGCGATTATGTCCATCTTCTTAGGGGACGAGCTGACAGCCATTTTGGAAGCCATCGAAACCGACACCCCCTATCAGAAAATCAAAAAGGAAAAAATGGACGGTGGGGTAGATGTTCTGCCTCAGTTCAGAAAAGATACTACTGACCGTAACCGTACCTCTCCCTTTGCATTTACCGGGAACAAATTTGAATTCCGTATGCTTGGTTCCGCATTCTCTATTTCCGGTTCCAACATTATGTTAAACACCATTGTTGCTGATGTGTTATGCGATTTTGCCGATCGTCTGGAACAGTCTTCCGACTTTGAAAAAGACGTGATGGCAATTATCAAGGAAACGGTGAAAAACCATAAACGTATTATTTTCAACGGCAACAACTATTCCGACGAATGGGTGGAAGAAGCGGGCAAACGTGGACTTTTAAACTTGAAAACCACCCCCGAAGCACTGCTTCACTATGTAACCGACGAAAATGTTGCCCTGTTTGGCAAACATAAAATCTATAGCCGCACCGAAATGGAATCCCGCGTGGAAGTGCTTTTGGAAGGTTACTCCAAAGTCATCAATATTGAAGCACTCACCATGCTGGAAATGGTACGTAAGGAAATCCTGCCTGCTTGCTCCCGTTTTGCAAACGATTTGTGTGTGTCCATTCAGAACAAAGCGGCAACCGTGGGTGCAGGTGCCTACGAAATGGAACTTGCCAAAAAAGTAACCGCTTTAACCGACGAACTCTATTTCACCGTCAACCGTCTGGACGAAAATCTCAGCGGCGTGAGAAAATTGACCGACGGCAAAGAAATTGCACAGTACTACTGTGAAAACGTGCTGTCTGTGATGCAGGAAGCCCGCGAAATTGCCGACCAACTGGAAGAAGTTACTGACAAGACCTATTGGCCTTATCCTTCCTACGGCGACCTCCTCTTTAGCGTATAATAAGGCTTGAAAAATTGGCTCAAATGAATGAACCTCACCACTCGGCGTACAGCACGTACGCCTTCGGGTACTATCGAAACAAGTTTCGATTCGGTTTCTCCATTTTAGCCGAATTTTTCTTCACCTTAGGTTACGAATAGCTTGAAAAAGAACATAGAACGCAAAAGGCATGGATTTTTTTCCATGTCTTTTTGTTTTTCATAGAGGACATTTGGCTTTCACATAATGTCCGTCATACAAAAAAACTGTGTATAATTTGTGGATAAATAAAAAGGTTCGTTAGAATGCACTATGACACACAAACGGATTTGTTGTATTGTTACAATCCTTTGCAATCAGCGGATTTTGGGGGTGAAAAAAATTGTAACAAAATTGTAATTTTTTAGGAAAAATGCTTGACAGCACTTTTTGAAAATGCTAAAATACTGTATACAATATACTATTATATATTGGAGAGGTGCCTTTCGGTATTTCTCCCCGGATTTTTGCAAAAAAAATAAATACATAAAAAACAAAAGAAAGGAAGTGTCATGAGTGAAGAAATTTTTAAGCCTTCTTCTCGCAATGACCATGTTGGCAAGCATGTTCACCATTGCCGCATCTGCAAATGGACTGGGTTCCATTGCATTTTATGATGCAGCAGATGGAAGCATCGTTACTTACTTAGACGGTGTGGACAATGTGTATGCCAATGTAACCTTCACCGCAAACAAAACCGGTACTGCAAACGTTATCGCAGCGCACTACGATATCGAAACCGGTAAGCTTGAAAAAATGGAATCTATTGATTCTGTTAGTATGACTGCAGGCGTGGCTGTAGAATACACCACCAATGCAATTCCGGTAGCCGATACCGATTTATTAAAAGTGTATGCATGGGACGAAGAAACTCTTGCTCCTTTAACCAATGCAGGCACTATTGAACGTGACTTGTTAGAAGAACTTCCCACTGCAACCGTATCTGCAATCAAAGCAGATGCAGACTTTGCATTAAACTTTGTTGCAGACGAAGTAACCGACGAACAGTTGGAATTCTATGGCGACTGGAAAGCAGACTTCGTATTTGTTGCAAACAAAACTGCAACCTTCAATGCCAACGGTACCAAAGACGGTTACTTAGTTGGTCAGTATGACGAATTCGGTCCTGAATTTGTAAAAGTTCCTGCAGCAGATGTAACTGTTACCGCAGGCGCTCCCGTATCCATCATGGATGCAGTAGGTCTGAATGTTACTTTCCGTGATGTGGTTGAAACCGTAAAAGACTTTGATTGTGGCGTTGACTATGCAGATGCTTACTTAAAAGCAAACAACGGCTTAGAAGTTTCTATCGCTCTGGTACTGGTAAATCCTGAAAACGGCAATACCTACACCATCGCAGAAGAAGCATTCGACTTTAATATGCCCACCGCAACTGTTACCGAAATTGACGTGGCAGATGCAGACTTCGCATTAAACTTTAAGGCTGACGTTGCAACTGAATCTCAGGTAGCAACCTTTGGCGACTGGAAAGCAGACTTTGTATTTATTACCAACAAAGATGCAACCTTCAACGCTGACGGTACCAAAGACGGTTACTTAATCGGTCAGTATGACGAATTCGGTCCTGAAGCAGTAAAAGTTCCTGCAACCGATTTAGTTGTTACTGCAGGAGAACCTGTTTCCGTTATGGGCGCAGCAGGTTTTGATGTAACCTACCGTGATGTGGTTGAAACCGTAAAAGAATTTAATTGCGGCGTAAACTTTACTGATGCTTACTTAAAAGCAAATGATGGTTTAGAAGTATCCTTAGCACTGGTAATCGTAAATCCTGTTACCGGTGAAGCATACACCATCGCAGAAAAAGCATTTGACTTTACCTTACCCACCGCAACTGTTACTGAACTGGATGTTACACAACTGCCTGTTGACTTAAACTTCGCATTGAATTTCAAAGCAGACGAAGTAACCGAAGAACAGTTGGCATTGTTTGGTGATTGGTATGCAGATTACGAATTAACCGTACACAAAACTGCAACCTTCAATGCAAACGGTACTGCTGATGCTTATCTGGCAGGACAGTATGACCTTTGGAGCAAAGATTGGTTATCTGTTCCCACTACAAATGCAACCTTA
>JAFYVF010000009.1 GCA_017549265.1 Clostridia bacterium | reverse complement strand
TCAGGAAGTGGTATTGACCACCTACTTAGGTATGTCTATCCGCTTTAAAATCAGCGACTTCAGAAGTCAGGGTCGTGTTACCATGGTGTTCGTGGTATCAAGTTGAAAGAAAACGACCGTCTGGTTGGTATGAGTGTGGTACACGATGATACCGAACTGTTGGTTGTTTCTGAAAACGGTTTGGGTAAACGTACTCCCTATTCCGAATACAAGGTGCAGAACCGTGGCGGT
Organism: Clostridia bacterium; assembly: GCA_017549265.1. Taxonomy (GTDB): domain Bacteria; phylum Bacillota; class Clostridia; order UMGS1840; family UMGS1840; genus SIG452. The sequence goes on along the minus strand of JAFYVF010000009.1, from coordinate 14,169 downwards.
ATGGGTGTTAAAACCTACAAAATTACCGAAAAAACCGGTAATATTGCAGGTGTTCGTTCCATCAAAGACGGTGATGATGTTATGATTATCACCTCTGCAGGTGTGGTAATCCGTCTGAAAGCGGAAGATATCAACACCGTGGGCAGAAACACGCAGGGCGTTATCTTAATGCGTCCTGATGCGGATGTGAAGGTGGTATCCGTGGCAAGAGCACCTCGTGAAGAGGAAGAAGAAACTGCGGAAGCAACTGAAGCTACCGAAAATACCGAAAGTACTGAAACTGTAGAAGAATAAAGTGAAAAAGGGGTTCTCCGACCCCTTTTTTGCACGTTTAGAAAAGAGAATAAAATGGACTATTTTGAACTGAAAATTACTTGTGATGCGGGGATGACCGAAGATGCGGAAAACTTCCTTGTGATTCACGATATTTATAATTATTTTGTCACCGACCCCAAGTTGGAAGCCGACATTATGGCAGAAATGCCCTGGCTGTTAAAGGATGAAAGAGACACGGGCGATGCTTATATCACCGTGTGTTTGGAAACTGCCAAAGAAGCAGAAGATTTATTCGGATTACTCACCGAAAACGGATTTTCGGTGTCTGTTCGCGGTGCCAACGATTCCGAATGGAAAGATAACTGGAAACAGTTTGCCAAAATCGTAAAAATCACCGATACTTTAGTGGTAAAACCTGCTTGGTTAGACTATGAGCCGTTACCCAACGAAAAAGTGCTGGAATTAGATAGCGGTGCCGCATTTGGAACAGGTACCCACGAAACTACCCAGGCTTGTGCAAGACTGATTTGCAAATACCAAAAAGACCAGACCAAAATGCTGGATATCGGCACAGGTAGCGGTATTTTAGCCATTATCGGCGGTATGCTGGGCGTCACCGAACTGGTTGCCACCGATATTGACCCCGTGGCAGTTGACACCGCAAAAATCAACATTGAAAAGAATGGATTTTCCCATATCTGCGATGTTCGTTGCGGCGACCTTTTGGAATGTGTCGGAGAAGAAACTTTTGATATCATTACTGCCAATATTATCGTAGACGTACTGCTCATTTTACTAAAAGATGTAAAACAATGCCTAAACCCTGACGGTGTGCTGATTTTATCAGGCATTTTGGAAGAAAGATGCCACGAAATTTTAGCATCTGCCGAAGAAAACGGCTTCGTTTTGGTGGAAAAAATCGTGGATCACGATTGGTGCGGACTGGCATTGAGAATCAGCGATATAAATCTTTAACAAGATTTTCGATATGCCATAAATGACTCGATATGTTGCAAGCAACTCGATATGTCGCTATTGCGACGAGATTTATATCATATCGAGTTTTGAGTGAAACGAAAAACATATCGAATTTGTGAAGCAAATATATCGAGCAAACGGAGTTTGCATATCGATAAAATAGACTGGCACTTCGCCACGCGTAATAAAATTTTGAACAAAAATCCTTCCCCTTGAGGGGAAGATGGGTTGCGAAGCAACTCGGATGAGGTGGAGCTTCTCGAAAAGCGAGAAGTCTTCGGAAAGTGGGATCTCAATGATGCAGTTTTTCTAGTAAAGATTGTGGAATAATGTTGAAAGGAGCGTAAGAAATGAAGAAGTTTATTATCTTGATAATTATATGCATATTTTGTACTGTTGTCGCTAGTGGTATTTTTTATCAAATGGGATTTAAGAATGCAAAAAAAGAATATGAATTAAAATCCGAAAAAGAAATTGAGATAGTAGATGATACTTCGATTGATGAAGCAATTGGGCAATTGGACTATCCATTGATAGATATTGCCTTTAATGACGGGAATGAATATGCGGTTGTTATTAGCAATGATATATATAGTGAAAAACAAACATATTTGTTGTGTGCTGACGGAAGAAATCTACAGTTTAATACCGAACATTTATATATTCGCACATATCCAGCAGGGAGAGGAACAACTGGTAATGGTGCTATAACTGTTTACAAAAATGGAGAAGAGATCAGATACATAGAATTTTTGGAAATTAATTTTACAAATGAAGATATGAAGAACAGTTTTGTAAAGGTATCTTCTGAGGAATTGAATGATTATCTGAATGCTAAATAATTCTTTTTATGCCTGACTTGATATGTACTATTTGTGAAAAAGTATGGCATCTAGTTTATACAATCATCATATAAAGATTGTGGAATAATGTTGAAAGGAGTATTTTGATGAGAAAGAAAATTATAATAACCACACTCGTAGTTTTATTTATTATCATACTGTGTGTTGCAGTTGCTTTGTGTGTTAATCCTAATTTAAATGTATTTAAATTGAAAAGTGTAGAGAAAAATGCACTAGAATACATCCATCAAACATATCCTGATTTTATAGTTTCTAATATTTCGGTTAGACATGAATGGAAATCAAATCATTATGTTGTTGACTACAATGATGGAAAAGGTGATAATCGAACGGTAATATTTAATCATACAGGTGAAGAACTTTTTGTGGATGAATATATTCGTTCCACGGCTGTTAGCATTATATATGAATATGAAAACAGCATAAAATTAAGAATAACAGAAGCTTTAAAGACAGAACTGGGCATAGATGCATATTACGTAATTGTTGAAGATAAAAATGCAATCGGGAAAGAGAGAGAAATCGCTCTGGAAGGATTGGATATATCAAACGATTCCGTTACTTGCAGTATAGGAATTATCGGTGATGATAACAGCACCACATTTGAGTTTGCAACATTATCAAAAGAAATTTATACTGTGGTATCCTCTTTGTATTTGCCGATAGAGAAAATAGAGATTATCCAACAAAATTCACCTGACAGCAGATTTGATATAGTATGTCCTGTAAATATGGGGGATATGAGAATAGAAGAAATTGATGGACTAGTAAAGCAATAACTCGGACTAAACCGTCTGTCCCTTATATTATGAATGTTGAAAAAAGTCGAGAACAAAAAAACGCCTCCCTTTAGGCAAGGACGGATGAATGTTCAGTCGTCTATTCCCCTATCAAAAAAGGAAAAAATATTATGATTGAAGAACAGTATATCAATTTTGAATTTATACTTCGCTATATCCGTTCATTGGTGACGGAGGATGTGCATAAGTTATACGATTTTGCCATGGACAAAGACATTCCTGTGGCAAAACCGGAAACCACCAAACTGCTTTATCTTCTGGCGATGATGAAGCAACCCAAAAAGGTGTTGGAATTAGGCACGGGCATCGGTTGTTCTGCGGTGATTTTATCAAAAGCTATCGGGAACGATGCCAAAATTATCACCGTGGAAAAAAATCCCGAAAATTTTGCAGAGGCATGCAAATTGTTTGAAGAACGAGGATTAAAAAAACGGATTTTCCCCAAAAACGGAGACGGAATGGACGTGTTGGAAGAATTGGTGCAAGAAGGCGAAACCTTTGATTTTATCTTTTTGGACAGTGCCAAAGGCCAGTATTATGATTACATTCCCTATCTTAAAAAACTCCTTCCCAAGGGCGGGGTATTGGTTACCGATAACGTGCTTTATAAAGGAATGGTGGCAAACGACGATTTGCTGATTTTAAGAAAGAAAACCATTGTAAAGCGTCTTCGGATGTATCTGGAAGCTATCAGCCACGATGAGGAACTGGAAACGGTGGTTATCCCCATCGGGGACGGCGTTTCCTTAACCGTTAAGAAATAAACAGAGGTGTCTGTATGAATTTGGAAAAATTAGAATTATTGTCTCCTGCAGGAGACCTGGAAAAACTGGAAACCGCAGGGGTTTACGGTGCAGATGCCGCATATATCGGCTTGAACGGACTCTCCCTTCGTGCACCCCAGCAGTTATTTTCGGGAGACTACCTCCAAAAAGCAATTGAAATCAAGAAAAAATATAATATGAAGCTGTACGGCGCCTGCAATATGGTAATGCGTGACGGAGATTTTGCCACCTTGGAAAAAGCAATCCGTGAAGCATACGAACTGGGCATTGATGCGGTAATTGCTTCTGATATCGGTGCGCTGTGCTTAATCAAAAAATGGTGTCCCGATATGGAAGTGCACATGAGTACGCAGGCAAATATTTTAAACTCTGTGGCTTGTAACACCTACTATAATATGGGTGCCAAACGAGTGGTTTTGGCAAGAGAGCTCACCTTGGAAGAAATTGCCACCATCCGTGCAAACACCAATCCCGACCTGGATTTGGAAGCATTTTGTCACGGTGCGATGTGTATTTCCTATTCAGGCAGATGTCTGCTTTCAGCTTATATGACGGGCAGAGATTCCAACCGTGGTGAATGCGCACAGCCTTGCCGTTGGAAATATAAACTGTATGAAGAAAAACGTCCCAATTATCCGTTCACCATCGGCGGTTCGGAAAACGGTACCTACATTATGAATGCCAAAGATATGTGCATGATTGAGCATTTAGACAAAATGGCGCAAGCAGGGATTACCTCCTTTAAAATTGAAGGAAGAATGAAAACCCCCTACTATGTGGCAGTTACCACTAATGCATACCGTAAGGCATTGGATATTTTAAAGAAAGACCCCGAACACTACAACTTACCTGAAGAAGTGCTTTCGGAAGTGAATAAAGTGAGCCACCGTGAATACTGCAAAGGCTTCTATTTTGGCAATCCCTATGCAGACGGTCAACTGGTGCATACCTCCGATTATGTGAGAGATTACACCTTGGTGGGCGTTGTGACAGATTATGACAGTGAAAACAAACGGCTCTACATTGAGCAGAGAAATAAATTCTATCGGGACGATATTTTGGATGTGTTGACCACCGAAGGCGAAAGCGTGTTGCTTCCTGCACGTGATCTTCGCAATCCCGATGGAGAAGCGATGGAATCGGCACCCCATGCGCAACAGATTGTGAGTATTGCCTGCGACACGCCGTTCCCTAAAAACTCCATGCTTCGCCGGAAATGCAAATGGCAGGAAGATTCTTCCAACCGATAGCATACGGCTTGTTTATATCTAACATTTTCAATCATTTTCAGAAAGAAAGGAATGTGACTTTATGCAACAGACTGCACAATCAGCAGTTCAGGTCGGATGGCCTCCTGCATTGATTTTGGTATTTGTGTTGGCGGCTTTTATGTGGTTTGTATATCATGACCAAAATAACCGACTGCAAAATATCAAGGAAAAAAGAAAACCCACCGGGGTATGTATCGGAATTATCATTGCATTTGCTATTATCAGAATGTATGTTGCTCCATTTTTTAAAGGGTATCCAATTGATATGAATACCTACACCGCTTGGATGGACCGGGCTGCCGGAGGGCTAAACGGTTTTTATGCAGATGGATATTTCTGCGACTATCCGCCTCTTTATATTGCTATGACCGGCTTTTTCGGATGGCTTAAGAATCTGTTGAATCCTATTTTGGAACCTGTATTGACACCTATGCTGGAGTCTACCTTCCAAACTGTCCAAAAACTTTTGAATGATCCAGAACTGTCACCTATGATGCGGTCTGTATTGCAATCATTGCAAATTCCGTTGACGGGGGGAGAATATCTTTCCAGATTTTTTGTAAAACTGCCGGCAATTATTGCAGAAGCACTGATTTCCTACGAAATTTTAAGGATGTACTGCAAACGTTATCCTGTGCAGAAACAGCTTCCTGTTGCAGTTTTACTTTCGCTGTTACCTTCTTTCTTGATTACAAGCACCGTTTGGGGACAAACAGACGGTATTTTCTGCTATTTGATGCTTTTAACCTTCCGCTTTATGATGGAAGATAAGCTGACTCTTTGTGCCACCTTCTTTACGCTTTCTGCCTTGATGAAACCCCAGTCGTTCTTGTTTGCTCCCATCGTTGCCATTTTCTTTATCAAGAGCGATTCCATGATTTTCTTAACCAGAAGAAAAATTGTGAAAACAGGAAAGCATAAAAACAATCAGGCAATCATTGAGGAGCAAATCATTGTTCCTGCCGTTTCCAAAACAGTGAAAATTATTTGGAATCTGGTGGTTACTTTTGTGTTCTCCCTGGCGATTATGAGCGTTGTTATGATGCCTTTTAGAAACGGTGTTCCCGATTTGGCATTTTTAGTGGAAAAATATAAAGCCACCTTTGATTCCTACAAATACGCATCGTTAAATATCTTTAATTTGTTTGGTCTGTTAGGCGGAAACTGGGCAGCATTGGATAAATCGTTCCTGTTTATGAACTTTGAAAAATGGGGCACACTTTTGATGGCAATTTCCATTATCGGTGCCATTTGTGCCATTATTTTCAACAAAGATAAAAAGAATCTGTTCCTGATTTTGGGAACATATCTGTTTGCTGTTGTTATGCTTGGTTCTAAAATGCATGAGCGTTACTGGTATTTTGCACCGATTCTTCTGTTGCTTGCCTTTGTGTTTACCGGTAAGAAAAAGTATTTCGGAATTTCTTGCGTATTAAATCTCACATATTTTCTCAATATCGACTATGCATTATGGTCTTTAAGCGGTACCAGAACGACTGCATTGGAAAACTATTATAACGCAGTGTTTGCAATCGGCTCTATCATTAACATAGCTGTTCTTTGGTATCTGGTTTGGGAGATTTACACGGTGATTCGTGCACAGTATCCTAAGAAACCAAAAACACTACGGGAATACTCCACCAAATTCACTTGGAAGAGTGCTGTGGCAATCCTTTGTGTGATGATTGTGTTTGGCAGTATGGCATTTTACCGTTTGGGAAGTACCGAAAATACACCTCAAACATATGCCAAAGTACCCAGAGGACAGAATGTAACCTTCCAATTTGACCAAACAGAAGACCTCTCTGAAATCCGTTATTTTGCAGGGTATGGCTTGCGGAATTATCAGATGCGTTACAACACCCCGGAACGCAGTGAGTATCTGTACCTTGGCGGAAATCAGACAAAATCTACCTATGTGTTCAGCTGGCAGCAAGAAAAAGTAAGTGTTCCGCAGGTAAATGCAGTGGTGTTGGAAGTATTGGCGAACGGCTCCGATGAAATAACCGAATGGGGTGAATTTGCCTTCTATAATGCCCAAGGTAATTTGATTCCTTACACTGTGATAGCTCCTGAAGGAGTTGATTCCGCTGCATTTTCAGACGAACCGTATACCATTCCTGAAGTGCCTTCTTACGAAAACAGCTTCTATTTTGACGAAATTTATCACGGCAGAGCAGCCTATGAATACAAAAACGGACTTTCCATGTACGAAACCACTCATCCGCCCCTTGGTAAACTGTTAATTACCATTGGTATTCATCTGTTCGGATGGAATATGTTCGGTGTTCGTTTTATGGGCGTACTGTTCGGTATTCTCATGATTCCGCTGTTCTATATGCTTTCAAAAAGGCTCTTTAAATACAATATTGTGGCATTCTTAACCACTGTGTTTTTAAGTTTCGACTTTATGCACCTTTCTCACACAAGAATATCGTCCATCGACTCCTTTATGGTCTTCTTTATCATAGGAGCTTTCGCCTTCCTGTTGGAATTTGTTCACGAGTATGTAGAACGTGGCGTAAACTGGAAATCCTTGCTATTCTTAGGAATTTCCGGGGTGATGTTCGGATGTGGTGCTGCGGTAAAATGGGCAGCAATTTATCCCGGTTTGGGACTTGGTGCCATTTATCTTTTTGCAATCTGGCTCAGATATAAAAAAGACCCCAAGAAAACTCAGGTCGGAAAGCTGATTTTATGGTCTTTGGGATTGTACGCGGCAGTACCGTTTTTGATTTACTACCTGACCTACATTCCGTATTTTGGCACCTTCAATCAGACGCTTACCTGGAAAAGCTTCACCTCGGCGCAGGAACATATGTTTAAATATCATAGCGGGCTGACTGCAACCCATCCCTACAGTGCTACCTGGCATCAGTGGATGGTGGATGTAAAACCCCTCTGGATGCATCAGGGGCCCCTTTTGCCGGACGGTTCCCGTGAAACCATTGCCACCATGGGTAATCCTATTGTGCTTTGGGGTGGTTTGGCAGGCGTGATTTATGTTATCATTCATTCTGTGAAACAAAAAAGAGTCAGCTTGCCCGGTTTTGTCATTCTTGCAGGGTATTTCTCTCAAATGCTTCCTTGGATGTTTGTAACCCGTTGTACCTTTATGTATCATTATTTTCCCATGACTGCCTTCTTAGCGTTGGGCGTTGGATACTATTGGACCAAAAACGTGGCAGAAAAAGGAAAAACATTTTGGGTTCCTGCAGGTGTTTGCGTGCTGGCGATTGTGCTTTTTGTCACATTCCTTCCGGTCTTGACAGGAATTCCGGCAGACCCCAATTATATCAACTGGCTGAAAATTATGCCGAACTGGACTTTCTAAAAATCAAAAAAATATTTTTATAAAAAAAGGATTTTACGACACTTGTGTCGAATATTATGAATAGAGGAGAGAAGAACCATGAAAACTATTTTAGCAACTGACATTACCAAAACCGTTCGCCAGATGTGTATTGATGCCAATACCATTCTGCCGAATGATGCATACGAATCCATCTGCAGTGCATGCAAAACCGAAACCAGTCCCGTTGGCAAAAATATTTTGGAGAAACTGGTTGTAAACGCAGACATTGCCAAAGAAGAAAGAATTCCCATCTGCCAGGATACCGGCTACGCTGTTTTCTTTATCGAAGTGGGTCAGGAAGTATATGTGGAAGGGAATTTAACTGACGCAATTAACGAAGGCGTTCGCCAGGGTTATGTGGAAGGTTACTTAAGAAAATCTGTTGTGGCAGACCCCATTGACCGTGTGAACACCGGCGATAACACTCCTGCAATCATTCATTATGATATTGTTCCCGGTGACCAGATGAAAATCACCTTTGCGCCCAAAGGCTTTGGCAGCGAAAACATGAGCAAAATCGCAATGCTGCCTCCCTCCGCAGGTTATGACGGAGTGGTAAATGTTGTACTGGATGCAGTACGCAGCGCAGGCCCCAATCCTTGCCCGCCCATCGTGGTTGGCGTTTGCGTAGGCGGTGACTTTGAGTAGGCTGCGAAACTTTCCAAAGTGGCGTTAACTCAGCCCATCGGCACTGTACCCCAGAAACCTTTGTATCAGAAAATGCAAAAAGAACTGATGGAAAAAATCAACAGCACCGATATTGGTCCTGCAGGTTTAGGCGGCAAAAACACCGCACTGTGGGTAAATATTATTGATCATCCCACCCATATCGCAGGGATGCCCGTTGCGGTAAATATCTGTTGTCACGTTTCCCGTCATATCACAAAGGTTCTTTAATTCGTTTTGGAGCGGTTTTTCTGATTCCGCTTTCCATAAAAAAATAATAGCTCGGTTCGGTAACGGAACCGTAGTTACGGATTTTCCCTTCGAATCGGCTAAGACAAAGGAGAATCAGTATGAGAGTAATTTTTAACGAAAGAAAATTCCAGGCGAAAGACAGCTTTAAAGAAAAATTTGCAGCCAAGCTTTCTAAGTTCGACAAAATTTTTGACGATAACGCAGAAGCAACTGCGACTCTGTCTCTCATCAAAGATACCTACGTTGTGGAATTAACCATTTTCTATAAAGACACCATCTTCCGTGTGGAAGAAGCGGATGCCGATATCTGGACCGCAATGGATGAACTGATGGAAAACTTAAAGAAGCAAATCAGAAAGTATAAAACCAAAATCGAAAATAAGATTAAAAAAGAAGCTGCAATCCAGGAAACTTTTGAAGCATTCCTGGAAGACGAGGAAGAAAAAGATACCTTGTATTTACCGGAAGAAACTGAGTTTACGGTTGCCCGTTCCAAGGTAATCTCCCTAAAGCCCATGTTTGTGGATGAGGCTATTCTGCAGATGAATCTATTAGGGCATAGCTTCTTCGCATTCCGTAATGCGGAAAATGACGGCATCAGCATCGTTTATAAACGTAAAGATGACAAATACGGCATCTTAGAAGTCGAATAGGCTCGATAAAAGAACACAGACCACAAAAAAGCAATGAAACAAATAAGGGAGAGGCTTTGTCCTCTCCCTTAGAATTTTGGAACTCCTTTTTGTTTCAGGTGAAAATTTGTTGTCACAAATTTTGATTTATATTGCTTTTTTGTTACAAGCAAACCTCGCCTCTCGGCGTACCTATGTACGCCTTCGGGTAATCCCTTCGGGCTCGGTTTGTTTGTTCTGAGTCCTTTTCTCTGCGCCTGAGGTTGAGAAAACCAAGACTTAAAAATAAAAACAAAATAAAAAGGTGAGCAGCTGCTCACCTTTTTTGTATTACAAAACATTTTAAAAAACGATAAAAATTTCCAGCATAGATTTTGTATGATAATACAAACTATGACTGTCTTCCTCGAAAAAAGGATTTTTCGGAAACGAAGGTTTCCAATGCAATTTTTTGAGGATGATAAATTAATAAAAGGAGATTTTATCGCTATGGCAAGCAAAAAGAATTTAGTACCCGAAGCAAAAGAAGCTTTAAACAGATTCAAAATGGAAGCTGCTCAGGATGTTGGTGTAAACTTAAAACAGGGTTACAATGGTGACTTAACCTCTAAAGAAGCAGGTTCCGTAGGCGGTCAGATGGTAAAGAAAATGATTCAGTCCTACGAAAACAACATGAAATAACCTATTGGGATTATTTCCGATTCTTTTAGTTTTTCCGTTTTTTAGTTTTTTCGTATTTTTTGATGTCTTTTAAATTTTAGAATACGATCAATTTTTTCGGAAAACGAAAAAGTTATCGAACCATTGGGACAAGGGTTGTATTTTTCTATAAAGTACAACAGCAAAAATAAAAAACGGTATTGCATTGCAATACCGTTTTTTACGTTTCTTATGGTGTGGGGATAAATTTAAGATAATAATTTCTGGTTCTGGGTCCGTCAAATTCCATAAAGTAAATTCCCTGAAACTGCCCTAAAACCGGTTTTTGGTTTTCCACCATCAAGGTGACGGATACTCCAGATAGGGTAGAGCGGATGTGTGCATGAGCGTTTCCTTCATAGTGAAGATAGTCTTCATTTTTGGGAAATGCACGGCTTACAGCAGATAGAATATCTGCTTTCACATCTACGTCCACATTTTCACTCACAACCACGGAAGCAGTGGTATGTGGACAATAAATTAGCAAAAAACCGTCCTTCCAGTTTTGCTTTTCCACTTGTTTTTTGATTTCGGCAGTAATGTTATACATGCCTTCCGAACCGGTTACCAAACTGCATTGCAGCATAAGCGCACATCCTTTCTTCAAATTTATTTATTCATTTTCTTTTTTCTCAAAATGAGCTAAGGGATTTAGGTCAATCGCTTCTTTTACCAGCGTGTCATCGGTGTGGGTATAAATTTCTGTGGTGTTTAAATGTTCGTGTCCCAACACTTTCTGCAAAGTTTTGATGTCCACTTTTCCGTGTTTATACATTAAGGTGGCTGCAGTGTGACGAAGCTTATGGGTGGATAATTTGGTAGCGTCCAAACCTGCTTTTCGAAACAGATTTTTCATGGTGTATTGAATGCCTGCCACCGAAATGGGTGTTCCTCGAGAGGAAAGAAGCAGATAATCACTTTGTCCCCGGGGACGCACTGCCAGATAATCCTGCAAGGCTTTTTGGGTGGCATCGTTTAAAAACAACTGCCGTTCCTTATTACCTTTTCCCGTTACTACCAGCGAGTTCCCCCGAATATGGTTTAAGCGGATATTCTGAAGCTCCGAAACACGAAGTCCGCAGTTTAGAAGAATGGTCAGCATCAGAAAATCCCGTTCTTTCTGTTTGCCGTCCACTGCATTTAACAGCTGTTTTGCTTCTTCTAATTCTAAGTAGCGGGGGAGTGTTTTCGGCATTTTCGGCATCTGTAAATCCTTGGCAATATCTTTATCCAAAAGATGCATTTTCACTGTGAGATATTTATAAAAAGATTTAATGGCGGAAAGCTTTCTGGCACGGGATTTTACCCCGTTTCCTTTTTCTTTGCTTAAATACATTAAGTATTCATAAATATCGGTTAGTTCAATGGTTTGAATAAAATCCAAATCTACCCCTGAAATGTCAATTTCTTCCATAGGAGCATCGAGATTTCGTTTTTCTTTTACCAGATAACGGAAAAAGGTTTGCAAATCGTAGGCATATTCCTTCACTGTGAGAGGAGATTTTCCTTCGATGGTCAGCTTGTGAGATAAAAAGTTTCGCACCAGCTGAGAATGATTCTTCCGATAATCAGTTTGCACAAGCCAACCCTCCTTTTTTGTCTGATTTTCTTTGATAAATTCAGTATAGCACAGTTTTTCATTAAATACAATAACAAACCATAAATTTCTTGGCATTTTGTCAATGAAAAAGCTGTTGTGCCTGACAAAATAGACTAAAATTTTCAGATTCGGTATGCTATACTGATGTTACTTTGAAAAGAAAACAGAAAGGAAGCTTTGATATGGGTCAGACCACCGTTTATTTTGATATTTTATTTCTATATAATTTTGTGATGAATCTGCTCCTGCTGTTTTTGACATCCTATGCAAGAGGCGGAAAGTTTTCTTTGGGAAAAGGAGCACTTGGCAGTTCTGTTGGAAGTTTCTATTTTTGTTTGCTTTGCTTCAATTCCTATCGTTTTTTAGAGCATATCATGTTTCAGCTTTTGGTAGCATCTTTCATGATTTTTGTAACCTTTCGTGTGCGAAAAATCGGGGAATTTTTAAGGTTGATGCTTCTTTATTATCTGCTTGGGTTCACCTTAGCGGGCGGCATTCGGTTTTCAGCATCTTTTTTCTCCAAAAATCCTAATCAGACTACCCTCATAGCAGTGCTGATCGGTTCTTTTTTACTGGTCATTTGCGGTCGGTTTTATCTGGAAAGTATTCGGCAAAAGGGAGCGGAGCAAAGGAAAACCATTTGTTTGTTCTACGGTGATCAAACGGTTCGGTTGGAAACCTTTTTAGATACGGGGAATCGTTTACGGGACCCCTTAGATCAAGCAGGCGTTATTGTGGTAAATTCAAAAATTTTAAAACCGTTTTTAGACGTGGAAACACCGGAAAATGTGCGGAATTTGAGAATGATTCCTTGCCGAACCGTTATGCAGAATGAAGGAATGTTGTACGGATTCAAACCGGATTTAATTACCTGTGATGAAAAACCTATCCGTGCGGTAGTGGCATGGTCTGATTTTTTTCATCAGGAGGGCTATGATGCCATTTGTAACCCTACGGTTCTGATGCAAAATTAGAAAGGAAATGACAATGAATCGAATTTATCTGTGGTTTTGGAAACTGATTTTTCGTCTGTTCGGACGGGAATGTCATTACGTGGGCAGTTCCGATGTTCTGCCACCACCGCTGGACCCGGAACATGAGGAAGCTTTAATTGCAAACCTCAGCGATAAAACGGCAAAGCAAACCTTGATTGAACATAATCTGCGTTTGGTGGTTTATATATCCAAAAAATTTGAAAACACGGGAGTGTCTTTGGAAGATTTAACGTCTATCGGCACAATCGGTCTGATTAAAGCAGTCAATTCCTTCAATCAGGAGAAGGCCATTAAACTTGCCACCTATGCATCCCGTTGTATTGAAAATGAAATTTTAATGTATCTAAGAAAAATTTCCAATCAGCGAAACGATGTGTCGTTGGATGAGCCCTTATCCATGGACGGAGACGGCAATGAATTACTCTTGTCTGATATTTTAGGAACCGAGGCGGATACCATTCATAAAGCCATTGAAAAAAAGTTGGAAAAAGAGGTGCTGATTGCCGCCATTTCCAAATTGTCCAAGCGAGAACAACTGATTATTTCGTTAAGGTTCGGTATTTTCGGTCAGGAGGAAAAAACACAGAAAGAAGTGGCGGATATGATGGGAATTTCTCAATCCTATATTTCCCGTCTGGAGAAAAAAATTATCGGAAAACTTAAGCGTGAAATTGAAAAAACAATGCAATAAAATGGCAATAAAAAGATGCATAAACCGACGCCCGAAGGGCGATACTAAAAAACACAAAGCTTTGATTTTATAGATTTTTGGGAGGCTATTATGCAACACAATAACTATATGAAGGGCATTCTTGCCGGAATGGTGGTAGGTGCTGTGGCAGGAATGATTTTAGATCCTCTTCGTTCCGAAAAGGAAAATGCCCATCTGAAGAAAAAAGCCGCAAGAATGCTGAAGGCAGCAGGGCAGATTGTGGATAATTTCACCAGCCTCTGATTGAAACTTGCAGTGCAAAAAGACAATCTTTTTGCACTGCAT
>JAFYVF010000106.1 GCA_017549265.1 Clostridia bacterium | reverse complement strand
GGAATGTTTGATATTGAAAACCTTTGCTACTACGAAGAAGGTTTTGAAAAACTGGGAGTAGATATTGCTTTAATGTCCAAAGCAGTTCCCACAGGTTCTATTGCAGGTAAAGTGAAAGAGGAACTCAAAAAAGAACTGGGCATTTCCTATGATATCACCATTGTAAACGGTGGTCACGACCAGATTGGCGGAATGATCGGGGCAGGAATTTTCTCCACCGATTCTGCTATGGACGGCACCGGCACCGTGGAATGTATCCCCGTGATGTTAAATGAAAAACCGCAGAATCCGGGCATTTACAAATGTGGATATTCCATTGTTCCCTATCTGAACGGCAGCTACGCTTGCTATGCACTTTCCTACACAGGCGGTGCAACCTTAAAATGGTTCCGTGATAATTTTGCGGAATTAGAAAACAAACAGGCAGAAGAACAAGGCAAAAACGTGTATGCCCAGCTGGATAATATGGCACCCGTTGGTCCTACCGGCATTTTGGTGCTTCCTCATTTTTCAGGAGCAGCAACTCCCTATATGGATAACGATTCCAAAGCCGCATTTGTGGGCATTACTTTGGAAACTTCCAAATATGACTTATACAAAGCCTTAATGGAAGGCACTTCTTATGAAATGCTCTTAAACTTCAACACCATGAAGGAAATGACAGGCCAGATTCAGGAAATCCGTGCAACAGGCGGCGGCGCAACCTCCGACTTATGGCTGCAGATTAAAGCAGATATCTTAAACACCGATATCACCGCTTTAGACTGTAAGGAAGTGGGCTCTGCAGGCACCGTGGCAATGACAGGGGTTGCAATGGGCGTTTGGAATACCTTGGAAGAAGCGGTTGACAAACTGGTAGCAGTGCGCAAAATCTTCCACCCCAACCCCGAAACCGCAAAAGAATACCAAAAACACTACTTAAAATACGAAAATCTTTACAAAGCGATAAAATCCTTATAAGAAAGAAAAAACCGTTCAGAGACTTCTCTGAGCGGTTTTTTGATACCATTTTATGTAGGGGATGATGCCCACATCATCCCGTTTTTTTATCTTTGCCGATGGGATTTGCGGTATTCGGTGGCGGTCATCCCCTTGATATCCCGAAAAATACGGGAAAAATGACCGTAATCGTAAAAGCCAACCCGATAGGCAATCTGATTCACCGATTCGTCGGTTTCTAAAAGCAAACGGCAGGCGTGCTGGATTTTCTGCTTGCGGATATATTCTGCAATGGGGCATCCCAAGTAATCTTTTGCCACGCTGTAAAGCCGTGTTCTTCGGATATGAAACTCGGCACACACATCTTCCACACCGATATTCTTTTCCAGATTCTTTTCGATAAATTTATCCATATGACGGATAAATTCAGATTTTTGAGGAGTGACCCACTGGTTGGACAGCATATATGCCGCCAACGACTGCAGCACCGTGATACAGGCAGAAAGTTCCGCCTTGGATTTGGCAGGAATTTTTTGGATTGCCTCCGAAATCCCGGGAAATTCCTCTTCCGCAAACTGTTTTGCCAACTGTTTTTTAGTAATTTCTGCTTCCCCGTCGGGAACCACCTGACCAAACATCACATACCCAATAATACCGTTATCATCGTAAATGGGAACAATACATTCCCAAAGTCCAAGATGGCAAAGGTATTTCACCGTTTTCTGCTCACGGGAACAGATTTGCACGTTTTTTCGGTCGCAGTTTTCACACTGTTTTGCCCAATGACTACTTTTGCAGATCAAATCACAAAAGTTGTGTCGGGTAGAAGGATACTCCATCAGCTGCTCTTGTTCTTTACTGAACAAAACTACCCGCATATTGGTAAGCGTGTAAAAATCACGAAATATTTGATATAAGTTTACTTGATTGATATTTAACATAATTCTTTGTTATCGTTATTTCATGCGGGACAAGTTATTTTTATCGGCAATCACAATCATTTGTGTACCGTCGTCCAGCACCGTGTCAGGGCGGAAGGAAATATCCGTCACACCCTCTTTTTTTAGGGCAACCACATTCATATTGTATTTCTTACGAAGCTCTAATTCCAAAAGGGTTTTGCCAACCCATTCTGCCTTCACGGGGATTTCCAGCACAGAAATATCTTCCGAAAGTTCTGCAATATCCACAAATCCTGAGGACAGCAGATTTTTCGCCAGACGAACCCCCGATTCATATTCGGGAACCACCGCTTCATCTGCACCCAACTTCTTTAAAATGGCGCGATGTGCCTCATTGGCACATTTTACAATCACCGTTTCCACTCCCTGCTCCTTGCAAAGAAGGGTTGTCATCACGCTTGCTTCAAAATTTTCCGCCATGGCGATCACCACCACATCCATCTCGGAAATACCCAATTGTTTGATTACATTAGGGTCGGTTACATCGGCGCACTTCACCAACGGAATTTCTTCTGCCAACGCGTCCACCGTTTTCTGATTACAGTCTACCGCCAGAACGGATGCTCCGTTGTCCAAGAGTTCTTTTACCACAGACCTTCCGTACCGTCCAAGGCCAAACACAGCATAACTTTTTCCAAGTTTCATATTTTTTTCTCCTTTATCCTACGATAATATCCTCTTTGGGATTTACCACGGTGTTCTCTTTACTTTTGTTGGTACTAAATGCAAATGCCAAAGAAATGGGGCCTACCCTACCGAAATACATCGTTAAAATGATGATGATTTTGCCCCAAAGATTTAAGCTACCCGTGTAATTACGGGTTAAACCGACCGTTGCGGTTGCACTGACGGTTTCATATAAAATATCCAACAGGTTGCCACCCTGCACTACTAAAAGCAGGAAGGTGGAACCTAACACCACTAAGAATGAGAATAAAAATACTGCCAAAGCTTTTTTAATCAATTCCAAAGCAATTTGCCGATGAAACACATCCACTGTCCGTTTGGAGCCAATCACCGAAAATGTGGTAACAAGAAGCACGAACACGGTAACCGTCTTCACGCCACCTGCCGTTCCTGCGGGAGAACCGCCGATGAACATCAGAAGCAAACTGAAAAAAGCGGAACCGCCTGTAAGATTTTCCTGAGGAACTGTGGCAAACCCTGCCGTTCTGGTGGTCACCGACTGAAATGTGGAAACCATAGCTTTCTCGCCAAATGAATAATTGCCGATCGTCAACGGATTATTGCACTCAAGCAAAAAGTAAACTACGCCGCCGCCAATCAAAAGAACTGCGGTGACTGACAGCACAATTTTGCTGTGCAGGCTTAAAAAGCGAAGACCACGTCTGTTTTTGTGACGGAGATTATGAAAAATATCAAACCAAACCACAAATCCTAAGCCACCCGAAATAATCAAAAACATGGTGGTGAAATTCACCACGGGATTTAACACGTAGGGGCAAAAGCTTCCTGTTCCGACAAGATCAATCCCCGCATTACAGAATGCAGAAACAGAATGAAAAATGCCGTACCAGATACCCGTCAACCCAAATTCGGGAATAAACACCGTCATATAAAGCAAAGCTCCGATTCCTTCAATGGTGAAGGTAAGGGCAAGCACCTTTTTTACAAAAACGGCAATCCCATCCATGGAACTTAGGTTAAAAGAATCGCTGATTAAAATGCGGTCATCCATGCCCATTTTCTTTTTTAAAAAAATCATAAATGCCGCCATCACGGTGACCACGCCCAATCCGCCAATCTGAATCAGCACTAAGATGACCGCCTGCCCGAACACACTCCAGGCAAACGCGGTGGGCACAGTGACCAGCCCCGTCACACACACCGAGGTGGTGGCGGTAAATAAGGCGTCAATATAGGGCACAGGCTGTCCGTTTTGAGAACTGATGGGCAGACTTAGCACAAAACTCCCCAACAGCACCAATCCGAAAAATCCCAGTAGGATAATTTGTATGGAAGAAAGTGATTTTTTTCGTTTGTTCATAGTGCTTCTCCCTATGAAATCAAATTTTATACAAACTGATTATAACACGTTATGGTAAAAAAGTCAATTTGAAACCAAAAAATATATACAAAATGTCATTTTGTGAACAAATGCCACATAGTTTGCACAAATATATCTTTTCTTTTAAAAAGATATTTGCTATAATGAGAATAACAATGAATCAAATCTTATCGGAGGAATCCGCTATGAGTGAAATCAATCGAAAAGATACCAAAAAATATATGGGAAACACTTACCAGATGGGCGGAACCCGTCATTACCGTTTAACCGACGGTATCACCGACGGTTGCCGTTGCATTGACGTGAACACGGGAAGCGGTTTTTCCTACACCGTGGTGTGTGACCGTGGTTTAGACATTTCCTTGGCATCCTACAAAGGCACCAATCTTGCCTTTTTAACCGAAAATATGGAAGCCCATCCTGCTCATTTTGATTCTTCCGGGATTGAATGGCTCCGTACTTTCTCTGCAGGATTACTCACCACCTGCGGACCTACTCACTTAGGTCCTCCCTGCGAGGATCACGGTGAAATCTTAGGGCAACACGGCAGATGGACTTCTCTTCCTGCCAAAAAAGTGTGTGATTTGTCCGATTACGAAGCAGGGATTTTAAAAATTACGGGGGAACTGCACGACAGCACTCCCTTTGGTCATAAAATCGCCATCAAACGAAGCATTTCTTCCCAATTGGGAAAAGCGTCTGTGGTGATTGAAGATGAAATCACCAACGAGGGTGGCAAAGAATGTCCGTTCAACCTTTTATATCACATCAATTTCGGCTATCCTCTGTTATGTGAAGATGCCGTTGTTCGCGTGCCCAGCAAAGAATGTGTGGGTTATGATGACTACACCAACGAGCGAATGGATGAACAGGCGTCAATCAAAAAACCAGACGGTGCCAATGCGGAGAAAAATTATATGCACACTTTCGGTGGTGACACCCAAACCGTGTGGATTCATAACCCCGAATTAGAGGGCGGACTTGCCGTGGCAATCACCTTTGACAGTAAAGATTTGCCCTACTTAACCCAATGGGTGTTGGAAGATGTGAAAGACTATGTGCTGGCATTAGAGCCTGCAAATGTGCCTTGCGAATCCCGTGATTATCTTAGAAAAAACAGTTTACTCCCCTTCCTACAACCGGGAGAAACCAAAAAATTCCGTGTGGAAATCAGCGTGATTTCGGGCAACGATGAAATTGTAAAAAAATTAGGTTAAAATATTTAAAACCAAAAAAGGAGAAAACCATTATGTTAAAATCCAAAACCGCATTTGTCGTTTACGGTGTACATAAAGACGGTTTATTAGACCCGGACGGCAACTTATTCATTGACGAAAGCGTCATCGAAAATTCCAAAAAAGCTTTGAAAGCTGAAGGTGTGGAATTAGTAGAAGAAAAATTAATCATCGCAACCAAAGAAGAAGCAAAAAATGTGATTCTTCCCTTAGCAAAAGATGATTCTATCGACACTTTAGTATTATTCTCCGGTACCTGGGTATGGGCAGCACATATGATCGGTGCTATCCGTGAATTTGCAAAAACCGGAAAAGGTATCGTAATCTGGACTCATGACGGTTCTCAGGGCTGGCGTCCTGTTGGCGGCTTGGTATTAAGCGCAGCATTAAACGAAGTTGGCATCAAACACAAATTCGTTTACGGCGGTGTTTCCGATATCAATAACGTAAAAAGAGTAGCAAACTTCTGTAAAGCTTCCAAACTGAAAAAGAGCATGGAATTAACCACCTTAAGAGCATTCGGCGGACGTGGTATGGGTCAGACCTGCGGCGTTGCTGATCCTTCTCAGTGGATGAAAACCTTCGGTATCGATATCGACACCCGTGACACCATGGAACTGGTGGAAACTGCAAAAGCAATTCCCCAGGCAGAAGTTGACAAAGTTTGTGACTGGATTGACAATAACTTCACCTGCAAGGTAGAACGTAACGACGGTAACATCCGTTCCATCCGTTTATACTTAGCATTAAAAACCTTAAAAGAAAAAGAAGGATTCGATTACTACACCATCCAGTCCTTCCCCGGCATGGGTGACTACTATGCTGCAACCTGTTTTGCACAGAGTATGATGTTAAACGATGGTGTTCCCACCGCAACCTTATCTGACTTTAACACCTGCTTAACCTCCATTATGATTATGGGACTTTCCAAAGACCCCATCTACTATGGTGACTTACAGCACGTAAATAGAGCGACCAACGAAATCAAAATCATTGGTGACGGTGCTGTTCCTCCCTGCTTGGCAAATGAAGACGGCGTAAGCTTGGCTGGTCACGGTATTCCCACCGAAGGGGAAGCTGG
>JAFYVF010000105.1 GCA_017549265.1 Clostridia bacterium | reverse complement strand
CCCAACGGTGCGTTCTACATTATGATGAACATTTCCAAAGTGAAGGGCAAAAAATACGAAGGTGTTACCATCAACACTTCTGATGATTTCTGCTCCTTGCTCTTAGAAAAAGAACTGGTGGCGTTAGTACCCGGCTCCGGCTTCGGTGCGGATGA
This sequence comes from Clostridia bacterium, assembly GCA_017549265.1. GTDB lineage: Bacteria > Bacillota > Clostridia > UMGS1840 > UMGS1840 > SIG452. The sequence goes on along the minus strand of JAFYVF010000105.1, from coordinate 4,336 downwards.
CTTCTGCCGTTGGTCTTATGCAACCGGTATGGACAGCATCGAAAAAGGAATGGAACGCTTAGCTCGTTTTGTGGCGAACTTAACTGACTAAAAATGCGGGACAACACCCCCAAGGTTTTTGAGGGTGCTGTCCCTTTGTTGTTTTGGCTCTTTCCAAAACAACTCGATATCAATCTCTTGCGAGATTGTTGATATATTCATCCGACCACCATGATATGACAACCAAGGAAGGCAGGTACCCGCTATGCTCAAAAAATGTGAAACACTCACCTTAACCAACGATTCCCCCAAAGAGCTGAAAAAGAAACTGGAGGGCTATCAGGAACGTCTTGCCGCTCTGCAACGAGAAGCAAGAGCGTTGGAAATTCCCGTGATTGTGGTAATGGAAGGATGGGGTGCATCCGGGAAAGGACAGCTGATTAACCACTTTATCATTCCTTTGGATCCCCGTGGGTTCACCGTGTATACCATTAAGGATGAAAACGAAGAAGAAAGCCGTTATCCTTTCTTATGGCGTTTTATCACCAAAACCCCTGCCAAAGGAAGAATCGCCATTTTTGACCGCAGTTGGTATCGCAGAGTATTAAACGACCACATTGATAAAAAGGTAAAAACCGACCGTTTTTATGACGATTTAGATGAAATCAACGCTTTTGAAAAGTTACTCACCGATGACGATAACCTGCTCATCAAGTTCTTTGTTCACATTTCCAAAGAGGAACAGCAAAAGCGTTTAAAAAAACTGATGGACTCCAAAGAAACCGCATGGCGTGTTTCCAAGGACGATTTAAAGCACAACAAACAATACGAAAAATATCGTGAAGTGTCTGAAAAGATGATTGAAAAGACCGACCGGGAAAATGCTCCTTGGCACTTAATCAACGCCAACGACATTACCTACGCAACCCTACGGATTTTTGAAATCCTCATTTCTCAGTTGGAAAAGAAAATTGCCTTAAAAAAAGAGGAATCCAAATCTCCCCGTCCCATTTTAGACCGTCACATTGCCACCAATTATTTAGATTCGGTGGACTTATCCTTAAAATTAGAGAAAAAAGAATATCAGGAAAAGCTTTCCTACTATCAGGACAAGTTGGAGCATCTGCATAACCGCCTGTATATGAAGAAAAAGCCCGTCATTATTGTGTTTGAAGGATGGGACGCAGGAGGAAAAGGCGGTGCCATCAAACGATTAACCACAGCATTGGACCCCCGTGGGTATCAGGTGTTTTCCACACCTGCTCCCACCAAAGAGGAGCTTTCTCACCACTATCTGTGGCGTTTCTGGAAGAATTTCCCCAAAACAGGCCACATTGCCATTTTTGACCGTAGCTGGTATGGCAGAGTGATGGTGGAAGCAGTGGAAGGCTTCTGCACCCAGCGAGAATATGACCGTGCCTTCTTTGAAATCAACGATATGGAAAAGCACTTGGTAGGCAGCGGCATCACCCTGATTAAATTTTTCCTGCACATCTCAAAAGATGAGCAATTAAAACGATTCCAGGACCGCAAAGAAAATCCTCAGAAATCCTGGAAGCTGACCGACGAAGATTTTCGTAACCGTGAAAAATGGGACGATTATCTTTGCACCATTGAAAAAATGATTGATAAAACACACACCAAAATCGCACCCTGGCATTTAATTTCAGGGGACGACAAACGACATGCCCGTATCGAAGTGCTTCGGATTATTACCGAAACGCTTACGGAGGCAGTAAAAGAAAAAGGAAAATAATAAAATGAATACAGAAAAAGAACAAATCACATTTCGTCTTCGGGATGGTGAAGAATTCATCACCCTGCAAAATCTTCTGAAAGTGGAAAACATTGTTGCCACAGGCGGCGAAGCCAAATACGTCATTGTGGACGGTTTGGTGCAAGTAAACGGCGAACCTGAATGTCGTCGCGGCAAAAAGCTCCGTGGGGGCGACGTGGTGACTTTTGAGGATTACGAAATTACAGTGCAGTAAGCAGGGCTTACACATCAAAAAGAAGGGAAGGAATTTAAAAAATGGAAAATACCAAAAAAATTAAATTTATTACCGACTCTGCAGGTGACTTACCGAAAGAATTTATTAAAGAAAAAAATATTGATATTTTAGCGTTCCACGTGTATTTGAAGCATCACGACGGCAAAACAGAAGAATACTCCGACAGTATTGACATCCAGTCCGATGAAGTATTTGATTTTATGCTGGCAAATAAAGGAGCTGTTTCCACCTCTCAGGTAACTGTTTTTGAAATGGAAGAATATTTCCGTTCTTTAGCGGAAAAGAATGAATATGACACTTATTTATTCCCCTGTATTTCTTCTGTGGGAAGCCCCACCTATAATAACGTGCATATGGCTTTGAAAAACTTAAAAGAAGAAGGCATTGAATTAGATGTTCGCATGGTGGACTCCATGACCTACTCCGTATGCTACTACTATGCCTTAAAAGAAGGGATCAAAGCATACGAAAACGGTGCAGACGTGGACGAAATTGTCCGTATTATGGACGAATGCTGCAAATCCACCAATGTATTTTTGGTAAACGACACCCTGGAATATTTAAAACGTGGCGGCAGAATCACCGGCATGAGTGCAGCACTTGGTACGATGCTGGATATTAAACCAATCCTCACCGTGCAGGAAGGTCTGGTAGGTGCTCACGAAAAAGTTCGCGGTATCAAAAAGGCAATGCATCGCATTATTGATTTGGTAAAAGATGCCACCTGTGACGGCGACTATCGCTATATGATTTTATATTCCACCAAAGCAGATTACTATAACGATTTTGTAGAGCTGACCAAAGAATCCTTCCCCGGTGCGGAAATCAACGAGCATCAGGTAGGTTGCACCATCGGTATTCACATCGGACCGGGGTTAGTTGGCTTAATGTTCCAGAAAAAACCGCAGTAATGTGATAAATAGCGCAGAACAAAAATATGCTGTATCCGGTACTACAGCTTCGGACAATTCCATTTTCTGTCAGAAAGGACAACTCCTATGACAAATACCAAAAAAATTAAATTTATTACCGACTCTGCAGGAGATTTCCCAAAATCTTTTGTACAGGAAAAAAATATTGACGTGCTTCCTCTGCACGTTTACTTAAAACCCTATAACGGCGAAATGCAGGAATACTTAGACGGCGTGAACCTGACTCCCGATGAACTTTTCACCTTTATGGAAGAAAACCGCGGAACCGTTTCCACCTCTCAGATTACTGCATACGATATCGAACAGTATTTTCGTGGCTTAGCAGAAAAGAACGAATACGACACCTATATTATGACCTGTATTTCCGGGGTGGCATCTCCTACCTACACCAACGCAAAAGTTGCCCTCTCTAACTTAAAAGAAGAAGGCATCGAGCTGGATGTGCGCCTGATTGATACCAAATTTTACACCATTTGTTACTACTATGCCATGAAAGACGGCATCGAAGCCTACGAAAAAGGTGCCTCTGCCGAAGAAGTGGTCAAAATCATTGAAGATTGTTGCTATTCCAACAACATTTTCTTGGCAAACGGAACATTGGAATATTTAAAACGTGGCGGCAGAATTACCGGCGCCAGCGCTTTGATGGGCAACATTTTAAACATCAAACCCATCTTAACCGTAAAAGACGGCTTAATTGCGCCCCAAGAAAAGGTGCGTGGCATCAAAAAAGCAATGAACCGCATTATGGAATTAGTCAAAGAAGCCACCAAAGAAGGGGGCTACCGCTATATGATTGTGTATTCCAATAAAGCGGAATACTATGATGAATTTGTCCGTTTGGTACACGAAAACTTTGACGGGAACGAAATCACCGAAAATCAGGTTGGCGGAACCATTGGTGTTCATATCGGACCGGGGTTGGTTGGCCTTATGTTCCAAAAGAAGACTAAAATGTGAAAAACAGCACTTAGCGGATGAACCTCACCGCTCGGCGATGCGGGAGGGGATGGAACCCCTCCCCTACAGTACACCTTCGGGAATAAAATCACCCATTGGGTGTTCAGTTGCTTCGTTATGCACCTATTTTTCTGTGTCTTGTTGTAAAAGTATTGATTGGATAACACAAAAAATGTTATCGAACGGAAAAATCAAACTATCCCGCCGTTATTTTCGCAATTGATTATCGTTGCAGAACGATGATTGTTGGGATTGCGGAAATACTTGGCGGTGCTTTCTTTTTGGTTCTTTTCTTTGGCAACAAAGAAAAAGAACATATACGATTTTATCGAGCTAAAGATCTTCAGCGGTGATGTGGATTTTTTCAATATTTGCTACCGCTTCCTCTATCATCGCTTCCATATCTAATTTCTGTTCTTCAAAAATCACATCTTTCAGGCGAGGATGCAGTTT
>JAFYVF010000104.1 GCA_017549265.1 Clostridia bacterium | reverse complement strand
CCTGGTGGAAACGTGTTGCAGACACCACCGGTATGGAAGTGTTGGTAAACAACTCCTTCTCCGGCGACAAAGTTTGTGTATACGGTAAAACCAGAGCTACCCAGTTACACAATAACGACGGTGAAACTCCCGACGTTATCGCTGTATACTTAGGTACCAATGACTTTGCTAACGGTTGTACCTTAGCTCAGTTTGCAACCAACTATCCTGCAATGATTGCAAGCATCACCGAAACCTATCCCGATGCAGACATTTATCTTCTGAACTTACTGTATTACGGTTCTTCTGCAGATGGTTTCTGTAACGTGATTGAAGATGCTGCCCAAACCTACGGCTGCACTTATGTTGACATCCGTAACGATGCAGGCTTCACTTCTTCCAACTTAGGAAGCTATATGCCTGACCAGTACGGCGTACATCCCGGCAGTGAAGGTATGGAACTGATTGCAAATTGCGTTGTAGATGCAATGAGCAAATAATCGTTTGATTTCATAAAATCAACATATTACAAAGAGAAAAAAGACCATTTTCGGTCTTTTTTCTCTTTTTTTCTTTACAATTGGAAAATGATGTGGTAAAATGTAGACAACTTATAAAACAGGAGGGTGTTTTATGAATCAAACTGTTCGTACGAAAAAAATTATCGGGACCGTTCTGATTGCGGTCTTGGCATTGGTGATGTTGATACCTGTGTTTTACACACTTCAAATAGGGACTTCCTATTTTGATGCAAGACTTGGAGTATTCGGAAGCCCCAAAGTGGGAATGGAAAATGTGAATACCTTTAAGGCTTCTCCCGAGTATCATGAAGTGATGTCCAACACTTTTGAGATCAGTGCGCTGGGAGCAGGCATCGGGGTAGTCTATGTATTCTTGCTTTCAATGGCAATCGGAAGCGTGAAAGACCGGTTTTTTAAGGCGATCTTAGCAGTATTGTTTGCCATTCCTACCGTGATTCCCGTGCGTGTATTTTACAGTATTTTTCCGGGAGAAGTTCTGTTGAGCTCACCGGAGTTGATGAAACAGTGTGTTGCTGTGATGGACGGATTACGGCTTGCCGGCTTATTTTCCCTGGTTGCACTGTTTATTCGTGGCGATGTGTTAAAGGAAAGCGGAAAATGTGTGCTGATATTTATTGCCGTGAAGTTAGCTTTGGTTTTAACTATGGATATGACGACTATGTTTCAAGTTGACAACTCCGGCTACGGCGATGTGCAGAGTCTTGTTCGATTAGCGTATAACCGTGGGATGCGTGGCGGAGAATATTCTCATGTTGCAGCTACGGATATGATCAGATTAGGCTACCAGTTGCTTGCCGGAATTGTTGGCTGCTTGATTCTGATGTTGATTTATGGGGAATTCAAAAAATCAAATCAGAATTGTTTAAGAACCGATGTGCAATGTGTAAGCAATACGCCTAAAGGCTTGAAACTGTTCACTGTTGCAACAATCATCCCGATTTTGATTTTAATATTTGCTATTACCAACGGTGCTTCCTTGATTCCGGATGTACGTGATCCTAAATTTGAAGCTGGTTTTCAATTAGAATGGAAGATGGCGTTAGAATCTGCTTTATGGGTCAGCGTGATTTCGTTCCTCTTCGCTATGGCTGCCCGAAATGCTTTTAAGGGTGTGGGCTTTATTATTTTGATGCTTCTTTTAGCAACCGGAAACAATCTGATTGGTAACTATGTTTTAGCACATGATTTGGGAATGCTAGATACTGTTAAGGGAATGGCGTTTTATAATCTGCAAATGATTCCTGTGATTTCTCTGTTGATGACTTGTGCGACGTATAAGGATCGTAATTGGAAAAAGGATATCGTAGTTTTCCTGGGCGGTTTTGTGTTGATGTTCGGATATTTCTGGGGAGATTTTGCAGGGAGTCTGATAATGAATGTAAAACCAGAATTGCATACGTTATCCTATCACTTGTTGGGTTTGACAAGACTGGAATTAACATCTGCATCTGCGATACCGTACATTCCCAATTCCACCCTGCTTTATATTATCATTCCTGTGGCAGCGGTTGCAGTGGGAATGCTTGGTTGTGCATTTCTCAATTATAACAAAAAGAAACCGATTCCAGCAGCCTTTGAACAAACACCGTCTTTTGATTCGCAGCAACCTCTTTATCCCAATCAACAGCCGGTATATGCGGGGCAGCCGACTGTGATGCCCCAGCAGGTTGGCGTTTCTCCTCAGGAAGATATTGTGGAACCAAAGCCGGAACCGGTTGAGAACAGTACCACTCCGTTACAGTAATATTAAAAAAGGTTGAATCTTATGGTTCAGCCTTTTTTTGTTAAAGCGATTTTTAAGAAAATGAAAGAATTTATAAGAAACCTATTGTATTTTGTGAAAAAATATGCTATACTGACTAAGTATATTTGAAAATGGAGACTTATATTTTCAAAAACCCGTATGAAAGAAGGAGTCTTTGTATGGACTTTCAAAAAATGATTTCCGAACAGGAAAAACTGCGTATTGTGCAGGAAACCGTTCCCGGAAAACAGATTACATTAGCACATATTATTGCCAATCCCGACCCGGTGATTTATCAGAAACTGGGGTTAAATCCTGCAGTGGATTATTCCCGCTCCGCCATTGGCATTTTAACCATTTGTCCTGCGGAAATTGCTATTATTGCAGGAGATATTGCCACCAAAACCTCTAATGTGGAATTAGGTTTTGTGGACCGTTTTTCCGGCACCTTAATTGTAACCGGCAGAGTGGCAGATGTGGATTCGTCCTTAAGAGCCATTGCGGATTACTGTCAGAAACATTTAGGTTGCGTAGTTTGTGAAATCACCAAAACCTAAAGAGGGCATCTGTTATGAGAAAAATGATGTTGGTGGGCAGAAGCGAAAGCGGAAAAACCACCTTAACCCAAGCTCTTCGGGGCGAAAACTTGCATTATCATAAAACCCAGTATATCAATTATCACGATGTGATTATCGATACTCCCGGAGAATATGCCCAAACCAAAGGATTAGGACGTGCGTTAGCGCTTTATTCCTACGAGGCGGATGTAATAGGGTTACTGATGAGTGCCACCGAGGCATACTCTTTGTATCCCCCTTGTGTGACGGCGGCGGCAAACCGTGAGGTGATCGGCATCATCACCAAATGTGATCACGAAAACGCCAATATTGCCCAGGCAGAAAACTGGCTCCGCCTGGCAGGTTGTGATAAAATTTTTCCCATAAGCTCTTACACAGGCGAGGGGATAGATGCGCTGATGGAATATCTGGCGCAAGACACAAAAAAAATACCCGAAAGGATTTAAATAGTATGGAAACTAAAAATATGAAAATTGAAACCCAATGTCTGCATTCGGGATACTCTCCCAAAAACACCGAACCCCGTGTGGTTCCCATTGTGCAGAGTACCACCTATGTGTACGATTCCACCGAGGAAGTAGCGTCCGTGTTCGATGAACCTACCAAATCCTTGATTTATTCCCGTTTTGCAAACCCCACTGTTATGGCGGTGGAAAATAAAATTGCCGAAATGGAAGGCGGCGTTGGTGCAATGTGCACTTCCTCCGGTCAGGCGGCAACCTTACTTTCTATTTTAAATATCTGTCAGGCAGGGGACAGCTTCTTAAGCACCACCGAAATCTACGGCGGTACCGTGAACTTGTTCTCTTATACCTTAAAAAAACTGGGCATCGAATGTATCTTTGTTCCTAAGGGTGCAACCGATGAAGAAATTGACAAATTATTTAAACCCAACACCAAGGCAGTATTTGGTGAAACCATCGCAAACCCTGCTTTAACCGTTTTAGATATCGAAAGATTTGCAAATATTGCTCATAAACATGGTGTTCCCTTGATTGTGGACAACACCTTTGCAACTCCCGTACTGTGTCGTCCTTTTGAATTTGGTGCAGATATTGTCATTCATTCTACCTCCAAATATATGGACGGACACGCTGTTCAGGTTGGCGGTGTTATCGTGGATAGCGGTAAATTTGATTGGACCAACGGCAACTTCCCCGAACTGGTGGAACCCGATGTGACCTATCACGGTATTTCCTACACCGAAACCTACGGAAAAGCTGCTTATATCATCAAAGCAAGAATGCAGCTGATGAGAGACTTTGGTGTGTATCCTGCGGCACACTCCGCATTCCTTTTAAATATGGGATTGGAAACCTTAGCAATCCGTATG
>JAFYVF010000103.1 GCA_017549265.1 Clostridia bacterium | reverse complement strand
GTGACCACCAAAAGCGACAACAAAGTGGTGGAAGCATCTAAAAACGAAGAAAAACATCTGATTTCTCCTAAAGCAGCAAACAAATTGCTCACGGTTTTGGATTTTGTGACCGAGCAAGGCAAATTAAAAAATACCCATGTGCGAAAGTTCACCCAGGCAGAGCATTTTATTGACTTGTTGGTTCCTTATCTTCAGAAGTTTCCCACCGACCGTGAAATTACGGTGTATGATTTGGCTTGCGGAAAATCTTATCTTTCCTTCTTCCTAAATTTCTATCTTTGCGATGTGCTAAAAAGAAGATGCCGTATCATCGGTGTGGATATCAGAGAAGATGTGCTAGAGGCATCTAAAAAAATCCGTGACGAATTAAAATATTATAATATGGATTTTTACTGTGCCGACATTTTGCAGTTTGAACCGCCCACCAGAATGGATTTGGCTATTTCTCTGCACGCTTGTGATGTGGCAACCGATTTTGCCATTGCGGCGGCGATAAATAACGGGGCGCAAGTTTGTGCCATCGCACCTTGTTGCCATAAGGAATTTTTGCCTACCATCGGCAACGATGAAATGCCATACTTATTTGAAAACGGAATTTTCAAAAAGCGTTTTTCCGATTTACTAACCGATATCTACAGAGTGAAAACACTGGAAGAACATGGTTATCATGTAACTGCAACCGAGTTTGTATCTCCTTTGGAAACACCGAAGAATCTGCTGATTTTAGCGGAAAAGACGAACAACACACCATCCAAAGAAACATCCAAAGGAACAACCAAAGAAATCAAACGCACATTCGGTGTTGATCCCATTTTAGAAAAACTTATTTTTTAGCGAGGCGAATCCCTATGAAAATCATTGACTGTCATTGTCATATTTATCCCCAAAAGATTGCTGATAAAGCAGTAAAAGCCATTGGCAATTTCTATGATATTCCCATGCATTGCCAGGGAACTTGCGAAGATTTACTGTCTGAATGGAAGCAGTACGGCGTGGACAAAATGCTCATTCATTCCACCGCAACCCGTCCTGATCAGGTAGCTGCTATCAACCAGTTTTTATTGGGTGAATTATCAAAAAAATAGCGATTTTATCGGGTTTGGAACCCTGCATCCTCAGTATGAGGACAATGAGGGGGAAATCGAAAAGCTGGTTGCAAGCGGAGTAAAAGGCATCAAATTTCATCCCGATTTTGGGAAAATTGATATTTTATCTCCCCAGATGTATCACATTTATGAAATGATGTCGGGACGTCTTGCCATAATGTTTCACGTTGGAGACTACCGTTACGATTTTTCCCATCCCACCAAGATTAAGCAGATTTTACGGGATTTTCCTAATTTAACGGTCATCGGTGCTCACTTGGGAGGTTATTCCACCTGGGAAGATTCCATGGATATTTTATGCGGAGACAACATCTATTTTGATACTTCCTCCACTTTGGAATTTATCTCTCCCGAACTGGCTGTGAAAATTCTAAAAAAACATGATATGGATAAGATTTTATTTGGTACCGATTATCCTATGTGGCATATCAAAAAGGAAATTGAAAATATTGAAAAATTGCCCTTATCCGATGACGAAAAAGAAAAGATTTTCTATGGCAACGCGGAAAAACTTTTAGGATTAACCAAATAAAGTGATAAAAACGGCGGACAACAATGTCTGCCGTTTTTTTGTGGATAAAAAAGATTGATTTTTATCAAAAAGCGTGGTATACTGTAAATACCACAACAATAATTTCAAAACGAGAATTTTAGATATTTTTACGAATATCTTTTTTCGCGTTACCTAATAATATTATGCAACCGTTTGTGTTTTGTAAAAGACGCAGGCTTTAATATGGTATGGTTGTGTAATATTCATATTTTGAGATTATTGTTGTGGTGACATGAAATCAAGCCGGCGTTTTTTAATGCGTGGTAAGATTTCTTGCCACGCATTTTTTAGTTGCGTGAGACTTTAGAAAGGAGTTTTTTATTTCAAACATCACAAATATTCTATGAAAGAAAGGAATTAAAAAAATGAAAAAATTACTTACCGTATTATTAGTTGCAGTAATGACATTGAGTCTTTGCGCTTGTAATGGAGGTAATGGCGAACAGGAACCTGCAACTGAACCACTTCATTTGTGGGAAACCGCTTCTACGGATATTGTTGATTTTAGCATTGATGATGCAGAATTTACAATTTATGCAAGTGCAACTCATAATAGTACCTATTTAGAACCGGTTGAAGAAAAAACATATTACGGTGCTCCCACGGGAAAAACAATAGTTGTTATTTCTTTTACTGTTGACAATAAAGACAGAGCGGAAACTCTCAGTATCGGTGATCCTTTTGGCGGCGATAACAACAACGTGTTAAATCTTGATTGGAAGCTGAAATATAATGGGCAGGAGTATTCATTATCCGGCTTAGAAGGAGGACGCCTTGACATGTCTCCCGGTGCAATCATTGACCGTGATACCCAACGTGTAATCGAAGAAATCACTTCCTCTAACCATTTGCTGTTCAGTGGAAGATGTGAATCTTATCGAGTTGCCGGTATTGTAGATTTTGAGCCAGAATCTTTAGACGATAAGTTTGAAATTGCTGTAAGTATTCCGGATTCCAAAGATAAATACACAGAATATACCTATGTTACAGAATATGCAGAAAATCAAGGTGAAATTTTTTACCAGCAGGGTATGAATCTTTTGAACCGTGAGGAGTACTTCTACGCAATGGAAAAATTTGAAATGGCAGGTGATTTTCCCGGAGCCCAAGAGGGTTACGAAGAAGCAGAATTGATGTATTACTTAGAAATCCCTACCTATCAGGATGCGCCCGATTATTTTAAAAAGAATAAAGATAACTATACTCTGTTGAATGGTCAGGAAATCGCAGATGTCATCGTGGGAGAATGGAGTTCCTCAACTGATTATGGAAATATTATTATATTTCGGGAAGACGGCATTATAGAAAATCAGTACATTTCAGACGGAACTTGGAAAGTTTCCGGTGATTACTTAGAATACTGTGAGAATGATAAGAGTGAAGCTTATCTTTGCGAAGTGAGAAAAGTAAACGATGGTATTTATCTGCTTTATAAAGACGGAGAGGAAGCTATTGCGAGTTTACAATCCGTGGAATAAACATAATCTTTCGCAGTTATTTGTATTACAAAAGTGCAGTAACATTGTTACTGCACTTTTGTATTTTGAGAAAAATTACTGGCGGTCACTGTCCACAAACAGAATTTCGCCTTCTTTTAAGTAGTTTAAGCTTCCTCTTGCGATGGATTCAATGGTTTTCTGACTGCTTGCTTTTTCTTCCAGACGGTTTAATTCATTCTGTTTCGCCAGCTCATATTCAATTTTTTGCTGGTAGGCGGTTTCGTCCTTTTTTAATGCCTCAAAATCCTGATAGGTTTTCATATGCAGGAAAGAAAAATAGGCAACCAAAGCCACTAAACCGTAAATCCACAGATGTTTCTGCTTGAAAAACTTCACAGTCTCAAATCCTTTTCATCAGTCTTAACGTTTGCTTCAGCTTTCCCATTCCCGATGCCATTCTTTTTTTGCCAAAGTGCATCACACGGAACATGGGGGATAATAGAAACAAAACACCATTTTTAATCATTATAGCAAAGTATTTTAAGATTGTAAAGGGAATTTTGAAAAAAAACAGGAAAAAATCCGCAATTTTCTCGGAAATTTTGACAAAAAAATCCGAAATTACCAAAAAATAGATCACAAAGCCTGCACACACTCCCCAAAACTCGTAGAAACGGAATTGTTTGTCGCCCGTCAGCAGGAATAACCGGACACAAACACTCAGGGCAATCATCCAAAAAAGGAAGTCAGACAACCAATCCAGAGCAGGCTTTTTTATTTTATGGCGAAAAGCTTTGCAAAGCTCGTAACACATTCCTAAAAGAAGACCTACCAGAGCATCTAACAGGATTATCATTATCGAAAAATACTTTTTAAGAAACCTTCCCGTTTGGGAGCGGCGTCTTTCTGATAGGAAAAGTGATCAAAATTTCCTTTTGCCACAATTTCACCGGTATCCAAAGACAGTTTTTCCACCTTTAAGTCGCTGCCTTTCACAGTGAGCATTCCTAATTGGGTATCCAATGTGATTTCTTCCTCGTCAAAGGTGAGAATATCCAAAACGCCGGATACCGAAAGCTTTTCTCTGTTTTCCAAAATAATATTCTGAATCACATTTTTTTCGCTTGCCATAGTTTTTCATCCTTTCTGTTTGATTTTTTTGATTTTTTTGATTTCTTTGATATTCCATAAGTATTTATAATCACATAAAACGCTACTCCGATGCCTAAATATCCGAAGAAGGGGTATAAGGTTTCTATCAGCTTGGAAAATCCCAGGAAGCTGCAACAAAGAAGCCCAAGTCCCCAAAACATCGGATTTTTCCCTTTGGTAACGGCATACAGCCCGTTGACAGCTGTGGTTAAAACCGATAAATAAAGCATCACGGTATACAGGGCTTCCGAACCGTTCTGAAGTTTGGAAATCACGGTTAATACGGGAATCGCACTTTCATCGGTGAATTGAGAAAAGCGTAATAAAAATCCCTTCAAAAGAAGTCCCACCATTGCCACCAGAAAAAAACCAAGAATAATTCCGTGGTAGCCCTCTTTTTTCTCCACAGTGTGGGAGAGTGCACCCAATACGGGCAACACAGAGAGCAGATTATATCCGCTATAGACCAGTAAATTGATTGTTTTCGATTGGCTTGCTTCAAACAAACCCACGGGGGTTAAAAGTCCTGCCAAAGAAATTCCTGTCATACACACAAGAAGGACAGGGGTTGCAATCAGATTGAAACAGTACACATTTTGCGCACCGAACATCACGACTCCAAGAGTGATCAGACATGTGAGAATGTTCCCGAAAGGAGAGAAAAGTCCTATGCTTTCTTGCAATGCTTCACCGCCGCAGGCAAGCATCACCGCGTAGGAAGCTCCTGAAAACAGCAAAAATAATAGCTCAATGACAGAATACGCTTGTTCTTTCTCGGTCACTTTTTTCTGATAGGAAAAATATAATAGGGACACCATCCCCATTAACAGAACGGAAATCAGTAATGAAAATAAAGATGAGGGCTCGTTATGAAAAAATAAAAGCAGTTCCTTACCGGTGGCAAACCCTGCTCCGATGACGGTTCCTGCCACGGTAAAGGCTAATTTTGATTGTTTTAGTCTCATAAAATATCCTTTCTGCACGGATAAAAAGAAGGATGGATTTATATCAAATATATTTTTTAAAAAATTCAATTATGACTTGATTTTTTAAAAAAATGTGATATAATAACAATAGTGAAAACAGATTGAAAAACAGAAATAAAAGGAGAATAAAAAATGCAGAAAATTACAAAAGATATGATTATTGCAGATGTGTTGAAAGTGGATGTGGAATTAGCACCCTTCTTCTTTTCTATCGGAATGCATTGCTTAGGTTGCCCCTCTGCAGCAGGAGAAACCATTGAAGAAGCTTGTATGGTACACAATACCGACTGTGATGCCTTGATTGAAAAAATGAATAACTTTTTGGAAATCAAAGCAAACAGCCAGAACGCATAGTCGGAAAACCCAAAGAAGCAAAAATTGCCTAACGAAGATTCTTCGTTAGGCATTTCAACTGAATAGAACATAAAAAGAAAGGGCTCTTACAGAGCGCAAGGTGCTATATTATGAGTGAACCCTTATTGTATAAAGGCAAGATGATTGCCAGAAAAGACAATATTATTTACTACGGAAACCCTGAAGATAACTATGTGATTATGATGAATATTACCGAATCCAATCCCGTTGGCGGATATGATATTACCTCTAAGGTAACTGTATCATTGCAGACCAACAAGGGCGGTAAGGAAAAAATTATTAAAAAAGTGGAAAGAGAAGGTATGTTTAAGGCTTTGGATATTGCCGAATATTGGTTGGCAGAAGCTTTAGAGGAAGAATAATTTTTAAGCTTCCTTTTGTAGCCTTTTTCATCGTGGAGTTAAAGAATATATGGATAGCGGAATTTTAGTACTGTTTACTTTGGTGGTTGCGTTCCTGTTTTCCTTTGCGGCAGTTCCTCTGGTGAGAGTTCTTGCTTTTAAAATCAAGGCAGTGGACGTTCCCAGAGACAATCGCCGTATGCACACCAAGCCGATTCCCAGAATGGGTGGACTTGCCATTTATCTTGGCTTTTTAGTGGCATTTATGTGTTTTGCTGGCACGGTTGATGAGAAAACCATCGGTATTGTAATTGGTGCAAGTTTGCTGGTGGTGCTTGGCATCTTGGATGACAGAAAGCCCATTCCTGCAATCATTAAGTTGGTGGTCCAGCTGATTGCGGCAATTATTCCCGTGGCGATGGGACTTCGCATTGATTTTATTTCCCGATTTAATTTCTTTGCAGAGGGAACCAATCATGTGTTGGGAACTTTAGCGATTCCCGTAACCATTATCTGGATTATCGGTTTGACCAATGCCTTGAATCTGATTGACGGTTTGGACGGGCTTGCAGGTGGTATTACCACCATTTCTGCATTTTCTCTGATGTTCATTTCCTTTGTATTCGGACGGGTTGAGTGTACCATTGCAATGGCTGCCATTGCAGGTGCCACATTAGGATTTTTGCCCTACAATTTAAATCCTGCCAAGATTTTTATGGGAGATACGGGTGCTCTGTTTTTAGGGTATATGCTTGCCACCCTTTCGGTGGACGGCTTCTTTAAAGGATACACTGCCGTGACCTTTATTATCCCGTTGGTGGTAATGGGGCTTCCTTTGTTTGACACCAGTTTTGCCATTCTTCGCCGTATTATCAAACGGGAACCCATCATGCAGCCCGACCGTAGCCATCTGCATCACCGTTTAATTGACGCAGGATTTTCTCAGCGTCAGGCAGTTGCGATTTTATGTACGGTCAGCGGATTGCTTTCTTTGTCTGCAATCGTGTTGATTACCGCAGGTTGGAAACGTACATTGTTGATGGTGGCGGTATCCCTTTTGTATTTGGTTGGTTGCATTATT
The DNA here is from genome assembly GCA_017549265.1 of Clostridia bacterium. GTDB lineage: Bacteria > Bacillota > Clostridia > UMGS1840 > UMGS1840 > SIG452. Next base: position 1,103 of record JAFYVF010000103.1, on the reverse strand, counting down.
TATGTGAAAAACAAAAATTATGAAAAACAGTTCTTACAAGAACTTGCTCAAAAAGAAGGCTACCAGGCACCTATTGAAGAGACCCGAGACGGCACTTCTGAAAAGTAAAGAAGGTTGTATTATGGATAAATTAAAAGTTATGACGGTGTTTGGTACCCGTCCGGAAGCAATCAAAATGGCTCCTTTGGTAAAAGAATTGGAGCAAAGAGAAGAAATCAAGTCTATCGTGGCGGTTACTGCTCAGCATCGTCAGATGTTGGATCAGGTGCTCCAAATTTTTGATATCAAGCCCGATTATGATTTGGATATTATGAAAGAACGTCAGACTTTGGTAGATATCACTTCCAATGTGTTGAAAGGTCTGTATGATGTCATCGGGGAAGCAAAGCCGGATATCGTGTTGGTACACGGAGACACTACCACCACCTTTGCCGGTGCGTTGGCAGCGTTCTACCGTCAGACTGCGGTGGGGCATATTGAAGCGGGTCTTCGTACATATGATAAATATTCTCCCTTCCCGGAAGAAATGAACCGAGTATTGACCGGTTCTTTAACTGAGCTTCATTTTTCCCCCACAGTGCAGAATAAAGCGAACCTTTTAAAAGAAGGGAAAGACGAAACCAAAATCTTTATCACCGGTAACACCGTCATTGATGCGTTAAAAACTACCGTGAGAAAAGATTACCAATTTGCAAACGAAACTTTAAAGAGCTTGGATTTTTCTAAGAAAATCATCGTGGTAACTGCGCACAGACGCGAAAATCTTGGTGAACCTCTGCAGAATATCTGCCGTGCTATCAAGCGGTTGGCAGAAGAATTCAAAGATGAAGTGCAGGTGGTATATCCTGTGCACTTGAATCCTGCAGTAAGAGAAGTTGCATTCTCGGTACTGGGCGATTTAGATAATGTGCACCTGATTGACCCTGTGGATGTTTGTGAACTGCATAATTTAATGGATCGTGCCTATATGATTATGACCGACTCCGGTGGATTGCAGGAAGAAGCACCGTCTTTGGGAAAACCTGTATTGGTGCTTCGTAATGAAACCGAACGCCCCGAAGCTGTGGCAGCAGGTACCGTAAAAATTGCAGGTGTTCACGAAG
>JAFYVF010000102.1 GCA_017549265.1 Clostridia bacterium | reverse complement strand
TATACAGCTTCCTATGCAGGGGTATATAAGGTAACTTCCGATAAAGCAGTTACCGTAACCTCCGAATTAGGAGCAAAAGCAATTCTTTCGGCAGGAGAAACCGAATATATTTATTTATTAAAAGGTGCAAATAATCTGACAGTCACAAACGCTTCTGCTAATCTTACCTTCACCGGTCTTGCTAATAACGGTATGGATTATTTTAGCGAGGTAACTATTGCAAAAGAACCTGTGATTTCAGGTCAGGAAGACAGCGTTGTGAAAGGGTTAAACAAAACCCTTGCTCCCGGAGAATCCTACACCGTGACTTACACCCCCTCCAAAGGAAAGGCTGGTCTGGTGTATCCTTACATCTGGTTTACCGATGCCAACGAAAACATCTTCCATATTACCTCTGATACAGGATTTTATGCCGATATTTTAAAACCTGTGGGCTTACACAACACTTTAGCTTGTGCCGATGCGGCAAGTGATGACCTGGAGATGCTCTATGTCAGAAGTGGCGCCAATACCATTACCATTACCAACATCGGAAAGCAAATGGGTGTGATTGGTAACATTTCTTTCCATAGTGTTGGGGAACTGTCTACGATGAAATGGAAAGACCAGCTGAATGTGGCAAATTTAAAACCCATTATTGAATCGGATTCCTTCTCATCCATCACCTTAAACGCTAAAGCAAAAACCGCCACCGTTTCTTTTACCAATTATAATACTGCTGATGACGGACAGGTTCTCCTGGCGTTAGCTTCTTATGATGAGAATCAGATGACCGCGGTGAATGTGACCGTGATTGACACCGATGCCCAACCCGTTGGCACCACCAGAGAATACACCGTGGATTTACCTGAAGCAAACGGCACGCTGTTACGGGCAATGCTCTTAAATGAAAACTTAGAGCCCAAAGCAAAGTTTCAGGATGCCGAAATTAAAAACATCAACACCGATTCTTTGGCAGGCAAGAAACTGTCTATTTTAGGAGACAGCGTTTCCACCTTTGACGGTTGGTCCAATAACCCCAAAATTAATTCTACCTTAGGCTCCAACGCCGTGGAATATTTTGGTAATAATCACGGAATTTCCAGCGTGGATGAAACCTGGTGGAAACAGTTGGCAGACGAAACCGGAATGGAAATCCTGGTCAATAACTCCTACTCCGGTGACAAAGTTTGTAACAACGCTCAGAAGCGTTCGTTGCAGCTTCATAACAACGAGGGCGAAACTCCCGATGTGATTATCGTATTTATGGGAGTCAACGATGTAAGAGGCTTTTGCGGCACTGCAAAATTTACCACAAACTACACCCAGATTATCAAAAACATCACTCAGAAATATCCCGATGCAGAGGTGTATCTTTTGAATATGGTATACTATCTTTATGATTCCGAAGCGATCTGCAGTGTGATTGAATCGGTTGCAAATACCTACGGTTGCACCTATGTGGATGTGCGTAACGATGCAGGCATCAACGCTTCCAATTATACCAATTACATGGCGGCAGATGAAACTGAAAAACTTCACCCCAACCGTTTAGGAATGGACTTAATCACAGATTGTGTGATGGAGGCTATGACAAAGTAAAAAAATCGTCTTGATGCAAAAAACTCCTGTTCAAACGAACAGGAGTTTTTTGTTATCTTTTGTTATTTGATTGAGGTTTACAGATTTTCCAGCAACTCTTTCATATTGGAGAGGGTAACGTCTCCGCCTTTGGCACTGCCAACCGCAAAAGTTACCATACCTGCAGCTTTGCCTGCTTCGATACCTGCATCTGCATCTTCCACGATCGCACAGTTGTCATAAGGCATACCTAAGAAGTCTGCTGCCTTTAAGAATACTTCGGGATCGGGTTTGGAATTGGTGATATTATTTCCGTCAGACACTGCATCAAAGTAATCGGATAAGCCGATTTGTTTTAAGATGATGGGAGTATTTTTGCTGGAGGAACCAATGGCAATTTTGATTCCTTTTGCTTTTAATTCTTCTAAGGTTTCCATCACACCGGGGAGAATGTCAGCAGGAGTCAATGCCTGAATGAATTCCACATAGTAACCGTTTTTGCGGGTAGCCATTTGTACTTTTTCATCTTCGGTGTACTCTTTTTCGGCACGTTCCAAAATGATGTTTAAGCTTTCCATACGGCTTACGCCACGGAGTCTTTCGTTAATGGTGCGGTCAAAGTAAATACCTTCTTCGTCTGCCATTTTTTTCCAGCCTCTGTAATGGCAATCATCGGTGGAAACGATAACGCCGTCTAAATCAAAAATTACAGCTTTAATATTAGTACTCAATTTCTACACCCTCCATAGTGATTTCATAAGCTTTGTCGAAAATTTCCACGGTAACGGGTGCACCTTCCAACACTTTGAAGGTTGCTTTTCCTTTTACCACCTCCACTTTCAGAACGCTTCCGCGAACCAGAATGGTGAATGCGTAACGGTCCCATTTTTTGGGAATGTTGGGCTTGAAGGAAAGCATATCGCCGTCACTTCTCATACCGCCGAAGCCGTAAATCATATTCATCCAAGCCGCAGACATAGAAGTTACATGTAAGCCCTGATGAGCATTTCTGTTGTAATCGTCGATGTCCACACGGCTGCCGTATGCCATATATTCTTCTGCCATATCCAAATCGCCGATTTCAGCTGCCATAATGGAGTGAATTGCGGGGGATAAGGAACTTTCGTGAGAACATCTGTGTTCGTAGAAATAGAAGTTTTCTTTTTTCTGTTCCAAGGTGAAGTCTTTGGAATAGAAGAACTGCATCAACACAACATCAGGCTGTTTTAACATATTCACACGGAAAATTCTGTCGTATGCCCAGTATTTGTAAACGGGAACCTTATCGGGATCCATACCTTTTACATCATATTCGGGGAAATCGAAGTAACCGTCGTGCTGTTCAAACAGTTTGGTTTTTTCGTCATAGTTGATACGCATTTTATCAGCCATGTTCTGCCAGGTAGCCAGTTCTTCTTCGGAAACATCGTAACCGTATTTTTTCACCATTTCGATGGTGTAGAGGAAGTTTTTCTTCACCATAAAGTTGGTGTAGGTATTGTTATGTACCATCATATGGAATTCGTCAGGACCCATAACACCCCACAGACCGAATTCGCCGGTTTTCGGGCTCCAGTCACCACGGGATGCAAAATAACGGGAAGTTTCCACCAACAGCTCCAGACCATAATCTTTTAAGAATTCAATGTCACCGGTGTTTCTCACATAATGCCACACGCCGTATGCAATTGCCGCAGTCACGTGGATTTCCAAGTTCCCGTGCTGCCAAACGCCACAGCTTTCAGTACCGTCAATGGTAACCATGGGATAACAAGCACCCTTACAATCCTGTTCGATGGAACGTTCTTTTGCCTGAGGCAGGGTGTTGTAGCGGTACATCAGAAGATTTTTCGCCGCTTTGGGGTTATTGAACATATAGAAGGGTAAGCAGTAGGTTTCAGAATCCCAGAAAGTCCAACCGCTGTATTTTTCCCCGGTTAACCCTTTCGCACCAACGTTTAATCTGCCGTCGTCACCGTGATAGGTCTGATGCATATTGAAGATACAGAAACGGATACCCTGCTGGTTTTCGTCATCACCGTCGATTTCCACGTCGGAATGTTTCCAGATTTCTTCCCAACGAGCCACGTGTTCTGCTCTGTATTCATCATAGGATTTTGCCAAGTAGGAATCCGCTTTCGCTAAGTCGATGGACAAATCTTTGTCACGTTCTACAAAGTTATAAACCACTTTTTCAAACACTTTTTCGCCCTGTAAGGTGAAATCGTATTCCTGCATAATCATTTTATCTTGGGATACAACTTTGCCTGCACCGAAGTTGGTTTTCATTTTGGAGTAAATTCTCTGACCGCTGGTCTGAGTAGCACAGATGATGTAGTCATCGCCTTTGCCACATTCGGTCCAGTAGTTTTTGCCCTCTTCCTCGTGAATGGGAGTAAAGTCAATACCGGAAACGATTTTCACATCGTGAGCGGTTTCACTTACCATAGCGATTTTCTGTCCGCCGATGTAGTGATAGTTGATGCTTGTGAATCTTTCAAAAGTGAAAGTGATATCTTTATAGGTAAAGCGTCTTAATACCAGACCGGTTTTCATATCCAGTTCACGGTAGAAATTGCTAAAGGGGACTTTTGCCAGGTCGATTTCTTCGCCATCCACAAAAATTCTGGTGTATAACCAGTTCTGAGCGTTAATCATAAAACAGCATCTTTTTGCCAGACC
>JAFYVF010000101.1 GCA_017549265.1 Clostridia bacterium | reverse complement strand
GAAGAACATTTGTCTGTGATTGAGCATGCTGTGAAGGTAATCAATAAACGAATCCCCGTGATTGCAGGTACCGGTTCCAATGATACCGGGCATTGCATTAAGCTGTCCCAGGAGGCAGAAAAATTGGGGGTTGACGGTTTGCTTGTGGTAACTCCTTACTACAACAAAACTTCCCGTCTCGGTTTAATCAAACATTACGAAGCAGTTGCAGACTCCGTCAATATTCCGATTATTTTATATAATGTGCCCGGCAGAACCGGTATGAACATTCCCGTTCCCACCTTAAAAGTGCTGGCACAGCATAAAAATATTGTGGGTATCAAGGAAGCAAGCGGTAACATTTCTTATACCGCTCAGATTGCTGCAAAAGTGCCCGAATTAGATATTTACTCCGGTAACGATGATATGATTGTTCCGGTCATGTCTTTAGGCGGTAAAGGGGTTATCTCTGTGCTTGCAAACGTGGCTCCCAAAGAAACCCACGAACTTTGTGCAAGCTACTTAAGCGGCGATGTTGAAACTGCAAAAAATCTGCAGTTAAAATACTTAGAATTAGTAGATTGTCTGTTTATCGAAGTGAATCCCATTCCCGTAAAAACAGCGGTGAACCTGATGGGTATGAATGCAGGAAAACTCAGAATGCCCCTTTGCGAAATGGAAGAAGCTAACCTTTTGAAATTAAAGCAGGCGATGATTGACGCAGGTATTCCCGTAAAAGCGTAAGGAGAACATAATATCATGATTAAAGTTGCAATTAACGGCATCAACGGCAAAATGGGTAAAGTTTTGTCCAATGCAGTAAGAAACCAGGAAGATATGGAGCTTGTGTGTGGCTTCGATATTTATGATGACGGCACCAACGGTTGCCCCGTTTATAAAACACCTTCTGACTGTTCCGAAAAAGTGGATGTGGTGATTGATTTTTCCCATCCGGCATTGTTTGAAGGGTTAATTGAATATGGAGTTGCTACCAAAACTCCCTTAGTGGTTGCCACCACGGGGTTATCTCCCGAGCAGAAACAAAAAATGGTGGAAGTTTCTAAAGAAATTGCCATTTTCCATTCTGCCAACATGTCTTTAGGCGTTAATTTACTGATTGATCTGGTAAAGCAGGCAGCTCAGGTGCTTTATGGTAACTTTGATATTGAAATTATTGAAAAACATCATAATCAGAAAATTGATGCTCCCAGCGGAACTGCTTTGATGATTGCCGATGAAATTGCAGACTCCTTAGATGATTCTATGCAATATGTGTATGACCGTCACAGTGTGAGAAAGAAACGTGAGAAAACAGAAATCGGTATCCATGCTGTTCGTGGAGGTACGATTGTGGGAGAACACGAGGTGCTCTTTGCAGGTAAGGATGAAATGATTTCTGTAACACACACCGCCACCAGTAAAGAAATTTTTGCAACCGGTGGTGTGAGAGCAGCCCGTTTCTTAGCAGGCAAACAAAACGGTTATTATTCTATGAAAGATGTTATATCCAACCAATAAATCAAAAATTCCCCCCCAAGTAGAGAAGATCTCTACAGAAAGGACTTGATTGTATGTCACAAAAATTTGATATTCGATACACAGATCACGTGGCGTTGGTTACTTTAAACAACATCAAAAGCGATGTGGAATCTTTGCACAAAGTATTCCAGATTGTTTCCAACGAAGGTATCTGTGTGGATATGATCAGTCAGACCGCACCCTTAAACAATGCGGTGAATGTTTCCTTCACAATTAACGATAGTGACACTGCTAAAGTGATTGCCATCATTTATAAATTCAAGGAAGTGTTTGCAACCCTGACCACTCAGATTCTCTCCAACAACACTAAGGTGTTAATTTCGGGAGAATTTATGCGTAACGAATTCGGCGTTGCTGCCCGTGTGCTTTCTGTGTTGGCAAAAGCACAGATTCCGATTTCTCTAATTACTACCGCAGAAACCGAAATTTCGCTGCTTGTAACCGAAGAAAATGCACTTCGGGTAAAACAGGTGATGGAAGAATTGAATCAGTAAAAAAAAGGGAGAAGTATACCTTCTCCTTTTTTGTTTTGATAGTTCGGAGTGTCAGATTATGAAAAGAATTCAAAAGAAAAACAAAATATCGGTTTGCTTATTGTTGTTGTGTTTTCTGTTTTCTCAAATAGTGAATGCAACGGTTATCGATAAAAATGCACCTTACTTTGGAGACTATCTGTTTGTGTATAATCCAACGGACGCCAATGTGACGTTATCACCGTCCGTTTCTCCAAAACTGTCTCATTCGATGTTGTTTGATATGCAATGTGAGCAAGAACCTGCAGAAGATGTGCAGGTTTCCTATACCCCGGATTATTCTCATTTGGATTTACCCAATCACTTGCAGGAAGCACCCAAAGTGAATCGGTTGGATGCACCGATTCTATATTCTGCAAACAGTATCGTTGGCAGAAATTATACCTATCTGGTATGCAATATGACAACGGGGGTTTATTATAATCAAAAATTTATCTGTCAGGCAACAGGGCAGTATTGCAATATTTTAGTAGAACCAAATTCCTCAGGTTCTGCAAAAATTTCCAGAGCAGATGCCCAAAAGTTAGCCACCGAATTTGATAGCCACATCCAACCTTTTATGGTGGAAAATTTCGGTAACTACTACACCTATATGGGCACAGATTATTCAGGTAAGTATCTGCAGACTTCCCAAAATAAAAAAATGGATATTCTTCTTTATGATATTCAGGACGGTTATAACGGCACCACCAATCGTTCCTATGTGGGCGGTTACACCGATTTAACCGATTTTATCGGGGAGAATTTAGGGGGAAACGGTAACGAATGTGGTATCCTGCACATTGATATTTACCCCTTGATGGGAACAGGTGCTACTCCTAATGTGGAAAAATGCTATTCCACCATTGTGCACGAGTTTCAGCATCAGATCAATTATTCCGACAGTCTGTATGATTTTTTTCGCGGAGCAACCGAATATTATATCAACGATGCCTGGTGGAATGAAGCTTTTTCTATGGCGGCAGAACATCTGTACACAGGGGAACCTTTAGCTTACCGTATCAACAGCTATAATCAGACCAACAATTCCACACCTCTGCGAAATGGGTTGGTGTTGGGATACCTTGATTATTCCGAAAATAACGACAATGTGGCATCCAATTACAGCACTTCCTATTTATTTGGTCAGTATCTTCGCTGTCAGACCAAGCATTTAGCAGGTGGAGGTAATCAGATTTATCGCACTGTTTTAGAGCAAACGGGCACCGATTACACCACTATTTTGGCAGGACTTGCTTCAATCGGTTATGAAGATACACCCGAAACATTTGAAGAACTATATCGCAATTTCCGTATGGCAACCATCTTGAAAAAACCCACAGGACCCTACGGTTTTATGGGAGAAGATGCTTTTTCGGGACTGATTGACAATGCTTATACCGGCACAGCCAACCTGACCTTGAAACCGGGTGCGGCAGTGATACTGAAATATCCTGAAAACTATATACCCACAAACAACGATTTGTCTTATACTGCATTCTCGGAACGGGGAGATTTCAGCTATGAAATCAATGCAGTATCCGATACCGTGGTGAATGTGACTCACGGAATCTTGCCTCAAAGCGAACTCAGGATGTTAGCGGCAGGGTATGACGGTGATATGAAACTGCTTGGAACCGATGAGGTTACCATTTCACCAAATCAGGAAAATTATGACTACACCTTACCCAAAAATTCAGTGATCAGAAAATTCTTCCTGTTGGCAAGCGACGGTAGCTTGAAGCCGTTATCGGTAGCGGAAGTTCACTAAAAATAAAAAAAATCAAAAAAATGAAAAAAACACTTGACAAAAAAGGTGTTTTATATTATAGTATTATAGGTTATGTGTGAAAAGCACATCCTTGCCCTATCCAAAGGGGATAAGGCTGCTGAGCAAAACTTGCTCAATTCCATAAGGAGGTGAAAAAGATGAGCGAAATCAAGAAAAATTATGAAGCAATGTTCATCGTAAACGCAAATTTAGGTGAGGAAAAAATCAGTGCAACTGTTGAAAAATTCAAAGCATTGATTTCTGCCAACGGCGAGCTTACCAAGGTTGAAGAAATCGGTAAGAAAAGACTGGCATATCCGATCGAAAAAATGAGCGAAGGTTACTATGTGCTTTGCGAATTTACTTCTTTAACTGATTTCCCCCGCGAATTAGAAAGAAAATTCAACATTTCTGACGCGGTAATTCGTTCTTTAGTAATTGCTAAAGGTGAATAATTCCCAGAAGGAATTTTGAGGTGACATTATGTTAAACAAAGTAATGCTGATGGGCCGTTTAACCCGTGACCCTGAATTAAGAGCTACTCAGAGCGGCGTTTCTGTTGTGACCTTTACTTTGGCGGTGGATCGTAACTTCCAGCGTCAGGGCGAAGAAAGACAGGCTGATTTTATCAATATTGTTGCATTTCGGCATACTGCTGATTTTGTGAAAAAATATTTTGTAAAAGGTCAGCTGGCTTGTATCAGTGGCTCTATTCAGACCAGAACATGGGAACAAGACGGCAAGAAAAACTACGTAACCGAAGTTATTGCAGAAGAAGTTCACTTTACCGGTGACCGCCGCGATAATAACGGTTCCAATTCAGGCTATCAGGCACAGCAAAGACCTTCTAATGACGGATATTTTCAGGATGGGCCCGCTAACGACGGTTTTATGACCGTGGAAGACGACCAGCTCCCGTTCTAACGTCCCCAATGAAGGAAGAAATTTTAAAGGAGGATATTAAAAATGGCTGAAATCAAAAAAGAAAATTCATTCAGAACCAACAGAAGACCGAAAAGAAAAGTTTGTCAGTTCTGTGTTGATAAAGCAATGGACATCGATTACAAAGACGTTGCTAAATTAAGAAGATACACTTCTGAAAGAGCAAAAATTCTGCCCAGAAGAGTAACCGGCACTTGCGCAAAACATCAGAGACTTCTGACCATCGCAATCAAAAGAGCAAGACACATTGCTTTAATGCCTTACTCTGCAGACTAATTATTATCCATAAGATACAAAGAATTCGGGAAGTGACAAATGTCGCTTTCCGAATTTTTGGCTAAAGACATTTTGTGAATTTTTTGATATTTTGTTGAAAAAACAGGGAAAACAGGAGCAATTATGGGAAAAACATTGGTTCAAAATAAAAAAGCCCGTCACGATTACTTCATTTTGGAAACCTACGAAGCAGGGATTGAGCTGGTAGGTACCGAGGTGAAGTCTGTTCGTCAAGGCAAAATGAACTTAAAAGATTCCTACGTGGATATCAAACGTGGAGAAGCTTTTTTGATTGGTGCCCATATCAGCCCCTACGAACACGGCAATATTTTTAACCGTGACCCTGAGAGAGTGAGAAAACTGTTGTTAAAAAAACAGGAAATTATGAAACTCACAGGAAAACTGACTGAAAAGGGATTAACTATTGTTCCCTTGGAAGTATATTTAAATAAAAACTGGATCAAACTAAGTATTGGCTTGGCACAAGGGAAAAAGAATTACGATAAGCGCGATGCCAAAGCAGAAGCCGATGCAAAACGAAATATGGACCGTGCCTTAAAGGAACGAAATTTCCGTTAGGTTTTCGGGGTTAAAAAAGTTAAATTTTCTCTATCAAAAAATAGGGGGATGTAAAGGTTTCGACGGGGATGTTGAAGCAAGATAAGCGAGCAGTTGTGGGGCGCAACTATAAAAGCTTCAAACTTAAAATTAAACGCTAACAATAAATTAGCTTACGCTGCCTAATTACGGCGGCTGTCCTGCCTTAGAGTACCACGGCTTCGGTTTGGGCATCATTTAGTGGTCAACGTTTTTTGCTCTTTCGTCGGGGTAGAAAACGTATTTTGGCGATACCGGCAGAGGTTGGTTTGTTATCTACCTGCCTTTGTGGGGAATCCTAACAGATAACTGCGCTCGGAGAAAGTTTTGTGAATGCGTTTTCGGACAGGGGTTCGATTCCCCTCATCTCCACCAAAATATTTAAAAACCCGCTGATTCAGCGGGTTTTTGTTTTATTGATATGTCTTACCCAAGAATCCACCAAGAATCAGAGAAAGATTTATTTTTCCTTCACCAAAGATTTGTATTTTTTGTTCTGCACGGCTTTTCCGATAGGGTAGGAAAGCAGACCTGCTGAAATTCCAACCAGCCATGTGTATTTCCATCCAAAAAGGAATCCAATCAGGTTGATTGCGGCTATCACAATGAGCCAGTACCATAATTGAAAACGACCTGCATATTTGTTTAACTCGGCTATGATATCAACACAGTTTGATGAGTGGGGAGCGTTTTCGATAAATTCTGCTGCACCTTTCGGACCACTGCAGGCACGAAAGTCATCACTGCACTCTTTTGCCCCTTTTTGATAATCGGTGTTTTCTAAAATTTTCAGTACGGCGGAGCGGATTCCCTCAATCGAATCATCATTTAACAGTATCCCTGCATCAAGTTCGGTCACTCGTTTTGCTACTGCCTGCTGTTCTGCCGTTTGCGGATAAAGAACTAATGGTGTTGCCATATAAAGACTTTCAGAAACGCTGTTCATACCACAATGCGTGATAAACACATCCGCTTCTGATAGAACATCCAACTGGTCAACATAGGGGAACACCTGAATATTTTGGGGTAATTTTCCCAGTGATTCACGGTTTGTGGCATTGCCGCAAGAAATGATGACATCCAGATTCTGATTTCCTAAAGCGTCTATACATTTTTTGTAAAAATCGGGTCTGTCATTGATAACGGTTCCCATAGAAATATAAACCAGGGGACGTTTTTTCTGTTTGTTGGGTACTTTGTTGGAAAATACGGAGGGCCCCACAAAAGCATAATGGTCGGAAAAGCTTTCGGCATAAGGTTGAAAATTTTTGGAGGTATATACCACCGAATCGGTATGATTATCATTTTGAACCAAGGATAATGCACTTTTGATACGGTATCCGTAAGGCTCCAGTTTTTTTAGTTCTTTGGATACTTTGGATAGCCCGAAAATCAGATCAGCCAGCTCTTTTTTGGAGTGCTTCATATACTGAGAAGACATCTGATTAAACGCAAAGGTACTGGTAGATACCACCATGGGTACGTTGTGCTTTTTGGCATTTAATTTTCCCCAGAAACAGACGGAATCCGTATAGATTACGTCAGGGGGATAGGTTTTGAATTCTTCATCCAAAAAAGAATCCATTGCCAGTGTACCGCGGATTGCCTGCAATGTCATTTCCGTAGTGGACACTTCTTTTAATCGTTTTTCTTCTTGGGTGGTTAATTCCTGTAAAAAAGCATCGCAGGAAATAAATTCTGCTCCCGTTTGTTCTATTTTTTCACGGAATTGTTCAAATGAATAAAAACGGACATGGTTACCTCGTTGCACCAATTCTTTTGCGACGGGGAGCATAGGATTGGTATGTCCATGTGCGGGAATACAAAAGAAAAAGATTGTTTTCATATCAGTACGCCTCGTTTTATTCTTCGATTTCCTTAAAAATATGACTGATAAAATGCTGTTGCTTTTCTTTGGGGAGAATGGCAAGACCTCGTTCTTTATCACCCAGCACAATAATTTCATCTCCCGGTTTTAAGTCAAAGAGTTCTCTTGCTTCTTTGGGAATCACAAACTGACCTTTTTCTCCGATTTTTACCATCCAAGCAAATTTTCCTTGTGGTATATTCATATATTGATACTCCTTTCGTATGATTGGTGTGAATAATCATACCATATGCCTTAAAAAATGTCAATACAATCTGAACATTTGAATGATGAAATGTCCCGAATCCATACTTGCAATTTTTCTGAGATTATGTTACAATAACAGTGATTTCTTTTTTTTAGGAGGTTTTTATGAAAAAACTGATGTTATTGTTGCTTTCGACGATGCTGTTATTGACTGTTGCAGGATGCGGTTCCAACGAAGAGCCTGTAGTGGAAAATTCACAGGGATACACATATTCCAGTGATCCGTTTACCAATTTAAAAAATATGTTGGTTAGTGGAGATAAACTGTTTGGGGTTGCATATCTGGGGCATGTGGAAGGATCGTTTGAAACTTTGTCGGAAGAACTTTCCCAAAAACCTTTTATGGAGCAAGTTCCTTTTGTTGCAGATATCACAAACTATGCAGAGCATACAGGAGAACATTTGTATTGCATTGTTCCCACCGATGAATCAGTTACCGTTACTGTGTACCAGTTTGGTTTGAACGAAGACGGCATTCCTATGATTGGGAAGGGATTGATTTCATCCAACGAACCTTTTTTGGTGAAGGGAAATGAAGAGACTTATGTTGCCAATTTATACGTGATTGCTGAAAAAGGTAATCGCAGAGTGGAATATCCTTTGGTTCGTTCCGGTATTGAAGGCAGACTGGAAAATCTGGACAATCAGATGTTTGATTTTACCCCATATAACCTGTTGCAGGAATTTCACAATCTTGCCACTGAAGAAAAACCTCTTTGTGCAAGCTGGCTGGGCGATATCCGTGATGCCAATGACGTGGAATTTGCTTTGCTTTTGTATATTCATGAAAGTGGAGAGGTTCGGTTTGCTTTTGGTAACACTGAAACAGAAATGTCGGAGCTGTATACCGGTACCTGGGAAATTGATGGTAACTTACTGAAACTCCATATGAAAGGCGGAAAGCTTGGTTACGGAGCAGAAGTATTAGAGAAGAACTGTGAGTTCGAATGGGAAATGTACTCCGGGGCGGTAGACCTTCGTCATATTGGCGGTGATCCGTTGATGCCGGGCACTGAAGGAGAAACCATTCAATTCTGGGGCAATGACTAAAAATGATGTCAAAAAACCTGTCATGTGGCAGGTTTTTTTGATAAATGCAGATATTTGTTGATAAGACTTGCTTTTTTGAAATGTTTGTGATACAATAAACATAATTATTGATATTTTTAACCAAGAGGGAAGTGAAACGGCCTATGGCAATCAAATATGGCAAGAAAAAACGCAGACAGCACAGTTTGTTATATTCCATTGTGACTGCTTGTTTGCTGTGCGCTGTATTTTTCTCTGTGGTGGGTTATTTTTATCGGACAGCAGAAAATGAAGCCTCCGAAACACTACATATTCAAACCAAACAGATTAAAGATGATTTAACCTTGCAATTAAAATCCGACCAGGAAAATCTTTATACCATGGCAAACTTTGCAGCCAAGCTGTATTCAGATGGCGAAAGCTATGATATTTTATTTGCTTCTTTTAAGCCAATTGGTCTGTTTTCCAATATTGGTATTTTAAAGCCGGATAATATTTTTACCACCAAAATCGGTTCGATGGATTTAACCGGCAAAATTTCTTTTCAGGAAGAAGCTGCCAAAGGAGCTCACATTACCGGACGTGTTCCGGATTTAACCGGTGGTCGTCATGAAATTATCCGTTCTGCTGTTCCCATTCGTGTAAACGATGAAACAGTTGGAATTTTATATGGGGTAATCCGTCCCGAGGATATCAATGCCCGTTATAGTGGTATGGCAAAAGAGTTGGATGCACAACTGTTTGTATATGATAAGGAAACCGGTCATTTGGTTATCGACACAGTCAGTGAAGAACCTGCAAATATTTCTTTCTTAGAAAATAGAGAATATACCCGTGGAAATTCCTATGAAAAACTTGTAGGAGAGGAAAAAGGATATTCCAGTTTCCGTTCTGCAATCACAGGAGAAGAGCTTTATTTGCACTATTCTATGATTGATGACACCAACTGGGGAATTATACTTGGTCGCTATGAGTCTCAGGTGTTTGCAAAAACCCATCAGATTTCTGCCATGCTTTTAGTTTCCTTCCTGGCGATTATGGCGATTGTGGCATGTTATCTCTTGTATCTGATGGCGAATGAGAGAAGAAGAAGTAAAGCTGCAATTCATGCCTCCAATATCCGTCGTCTTTTGCTGGAAATCAATCAGCAGCAAGGAAACATTTCAGAAGCATTAAGACAGGTGATGAATGTCTCTGAGGCCCGTTCTTCTTTCTTTGTGGATACAGACGGAGAAGATTATCATTGTATTTTACCCGAAATGATGCATACGATTCTGTCGAAGGATGAAAAACGCTATTTTGTAGCTGAGATTTTCCGTTATTCATCGGATTTCCATGCAATTCATAAAAAAACGGTTGGCTTCTTATGTGTGCGTCCTAACAGACACTTAAAGAAAACCAATCCAAAACTGTATGAGTTCTTAAAGGAACGCCGTTTTAAGGATGTTTCTTTTGCAACCGTAACCGATAAAAATAATCACGTAAGTGTTTTAGGCGTGATTAATTCATTAAAAAAACGTATTTCCAGAACCATTTTGGAAGATATTGCAGTTTGCTTTTCGATTGCGATTTATAATAAAAAACATTTGAATAAAACAGAAACCGCTGTTGTGACAGATTCGTTAACAGGAGTGTCTAACCGTGTGGCGTATAAAAAGGATATTCTGCTGTTTGATGAGGAAAATCCGGCTGATTTTTCTTGCGTCTATATTGATGTGAATGAGCTGCATATGCGCAATAATAAATACGGGCACGCTGCCGGGGATGAGATGTTGGTATATATCGGAAACACCTTGAAAGAAGTGTTTTACGGGCAGAACGTATACCGTATGGGCGGAGACGAATTTTTGGTGTTTGCTCAGGGAGTTTCTCAAAATGAATTGAATGACTTATTAGACACTTTTATGCAACGCCTGAAGGTGAAGGATTACCGTGTTGCAATCGGAACTTCCTTCCGCAGCAAACATGTGGACTGCGAGGAAATGGTTCGAGAAGCGGAAATCCGTATGTATGAGGCTAAAGCAGCATATTATCAAACCAAAGAACGAGGCAGTGTTGCTAAAAATGAAGATGAAAGCTATCTTCAGGTAAAAACCGGTATTGTTGAAATTGACACATTGATTTCTGTGTTGAAAGAGCATTACAACGGTATATACCGTGTTTCCTTGGAAACTGACCATGCTCATCGGATTTTGATGCCGTCGTACTTTGATTATAACGAACAGGAAGCACATTTCTCTCAGTTGTTAACCAAGTATATTGACGAAGGTGTGCATCCGGATTATCACCGTCCTGTAACCACCTTTTTAAACTACGATGCCATCCGCCGTCAGTTGTCAGAAGGGGGTATTCCCTCTATTACTTACAAAAAGGCGAATGGTGAACTTGTAAGTTTAAGAGTGTATAATCTGAATGAATCCGCAGACCATGTGGAAGACACACTGTGGATTTTTGCCAAGAACTAATTGGAAACTAATTTCAGATTTTGCATACAATAAAACAGAATATGTTTGGCAAAATCGGCGAAAGCCGATGACGCAAAGCTCTTGAGGCTAATGTTTTTTAAAACGATGCCAGTCTGGCTGCAATAATGAGGAAGTATCTTACAAGATGCTTCCTGTTATTGCAGTCTTTATTTTTATAAAGAAAAATTCAAAAAAGAACAGGAGGCGAACAGACCGGTGGACCATAAATGGGTTATCTTGTATGTGGCAATGGTTTTGCTTTTGCTTGTTATCATTGGTCTTTTAATCATTCGCATCAGAAAAATTCGGCGGGATAGCATTTCTGAGAAATTACAGGATGAGGAAACCGGTATTGGAAATTTAAAGTATTTCCAGTATCATTTCCACTACACGTTGGGGGATATTGCCCGTAACCGTTATTTTGTTGCCTATATTATTTTAGATACCAGTTATTTGGAAACATATTATGGTAAAACTTCTTTTGAGGGGCTATTAAAATATACGGCCCGGGTATTATCAGAGCGTGTGGAAGATGGAGAGTTTGTTGCCAGAATTACCGAAAGTGGCTTTGCTCTCGCATTACAGTGTGCTGATGAGAAAACGGCAGAAAAACGACTGAGTGATCTGCTGAAAGAATTAAACAGCTTTGAACCTACCAACGGAAAAAATAAAAAACTGGTATTTCACGGAGTTTATTACCATTTGCGCAATTCTGATAAAAACTGTGAAGTGCTTCTGTTTACGCTCCGCGAAAATTGTAACCGTATTTGTGGAACGGAAAAACTGTTGGCAGCCTGTGATATTCATTCCATCAATAAAATTCAGGAAGAAAAGAAAACTACCGAAGATATCTTAAGAGGGTTTAAACATAACGAATTTCAAATGTATTTGCAATTTTGTGTGGATAACAAAACCAAAAGCATTGTTTCTGCAGAAGCTCTTTCCCGTTGGCAACATCCTGAAAAAGGGTTGATTCTTCCCGGCAAATATATCCGTGAAATGGAACGGGCGAATTTAATCAGTCAGCACGATTTTTATATGTTTGAGCAAGTTTGCAAACAGTTAGCAAATTGGCATCACAGCGAATTTTCGCATATTGCCATTTCCTGCAATTTTACCAGAATCACCCTATCCGAAGAAAACTTTGTGGAAAAACTCCGTGAGATTTCTAATCGATATGAGTTTGAAAGAAGTCGTCTTGCCATTGAAATTACCGAAGACGCCATGGAAAAAAATCTTGCAATGGCAACCCGTAATGTTCAAAAATGTAAAGAACTTGGTTTCGTAATTTATTTGGATGATATGGGAAGTGGATACACCACCTTGGCGAATTTGTGTGACTATCCCATCGACGTGGTTAAAATTGACCGCAGTATTCTTCTAAAAACGGATACTCAGCGAGGAAAAGAACTGTTCTCCGGCATTATGGCACTGGCACATAATCTAACCATCTTAGTGATTGGGGAAGGTGTGGAAACCAAAGAACAGGAAGAATGGATTTCTTCCACCGATTGTGATTTCGTGCAGGGATGGTATTATGCAAAACCCTTACCTGTGGTGGAAGCCGAAGCTTTTTTAAAGCAATCTAACGGTAAAGAGCTTTCATAAAATTCTTGATTTTTCCATAAAGTTATGCTATAATATAAGCATCTTATTTGAATGGTTTGAAAGGAGCCGTTATGGGCGTTACATTAAAAAAATATTCTGTGGGCGAAGAAATCTTCAGCGCCGTGGCACATTGTGTGGGCACGTTTTTATCCATTGCAGCAACAGTGATTTTAATTGTGTCTGCTGCCATTCACCAAAATCCGGCAGGAGTGGTGGGGAGCTCTATTTACGGCGGTACGATGATTGTTTTATACACGATGAGCACCTTGTATCACGCGTTGACCAATGTGAAGGCGAAAAAAGTGTTTCGTATCTTTGACCATTGTTCCATCTTTCTTTTGATTGCCGGAACCTACACGCCGTACTGTCTTGGACCGCTGTGGCAATACGGAGGGCTTGGCATCTTAATCGCCATTTGGTGCTGTGCGATTTTAGGAATTGTGTTTAATGCCATTGCTTTGGAAAAAGTGAAAGTTGCAAGTTTAATCTTTTATGTGGTAATGGGATTGGCAATTCTCCTAAAACTTCCTACTTTACTTGCTGTGTTACCCATTGGCGGTATCGTGTGGATGTGCATCGCAGGGCTTGTGTATATTTTAGGAATTATCTTCTATCTTTGGAAAGTGAAATATATGCATCCCATCTGGCATCTGTTTGTGTTAGGGGGAAGCGTTTGCTTTTTCTTCTCAATCTGTTTATATGTCGTTTAAAATGAAAAAACGCTGAATGATATTCAGCGTTTTTTTTGTTTGTGTTAATTTATTCCAGTCCCAGTAAATAGTCAACAGTAACCTTGTATAGCTTTGCAAGTTTTATTACCATAGAAACGGGAATTTCCCGAAGTCCTTTTTCATATAGGGAATACTGTTGCTGAGTGATAAACAAATGTTTTGCAACTTGCGTTTGGGTCAGGTCGTGGTCCTCTCGGATATCTTTTAGTCTGGGGTAGTGTGCCATTCAATACACCTCCATTGATACATTCAAATAAGTGTATTGACATTCTAACATATTTCTGTTATAATATATTCAACATACATTCAAATAGATGTAATATAAATGTAGATCAACCTTGCAGAGAAATAAAAAAACGCTGAGTTTTTTAGTCTCAGCGGTATAGGTTTACTAAAGCCCCAGTAAATAGTCAACAGTAACATGATAAAGTTTTGCAAGTTTTATTACCATAGAAACGGGAATTTCCCGAAGACCTTTTTCATACCTTGCATATACTTGGCGGTTACAGGTTAAGTAATCTGCTACCTGTTGTTGCGTCATATCATGATCAACTCTCAGTTCATAAATTCTTTGAAAGTACATTAAAATCACCTCTTGACTTTAATGTTACCATATGGTACTATAACATTACTAAAATGGTACCAAACAGTACCAATAAAAAGGAGCGTCTTATGAAATTACAATCTGAATTATTAAAATCCTATCTTGCGGAAGCGCTTTCGCAATATTTGACGGAATTTCCAAATGATAGGGAACAAGAAACGGAAAGTTTGGCAATCAAAATGTTGGAGGAAATCAAAAATATCTTAGAAAATAGCCAGTTGGACGATTTTGAAAAAGTGGAAGAAATCTTTTATGTTTTTTACAACAGAAATATTAAGGTTTCGGGTTGTCATGATTGTTTTTGAACAATAAAAAACGCTGAATTTTAAAATTTTAAAATTCAGCGTTTTTCTTTATCTTTTTTCATTTTATCTGATGCCGTAATTTTCAATCACAAAGTCCATATCTTTGTCACCTCTGCCGGAGAGGTTGATGAGAATGGAACCATGATCCATAGTTTTTGCCAGTTTCATAGCATACGCAACAGCGTGAGAGCTTTCGATGGCAGGGATGATACCTTCCATACGAGCCAGTTTAAAGAATGCATCGATGGATTCTTCATCGTCAATCACATCATATTTCACTCTGCCGATTTCCTGCCAGAAGGCATGTTCGGGACCGGAAGAGGGGTAATCCAAGCCACTTGCCACGGAATAAACAGGAGCGGGTTCACCGTTTTCATCCTTCAGCATAATACTGTTAAACCCGTGCATAATTCCTTCGGTGCCGTATTTTAAGCTTGCTGCGTGATCGCCCAGTTTGGGACCTTTTCCTAAGGGTTCCACACCGATGATGTCAACAGGGTCATTTAAGAATCCGGAGAACATACCTGCAGCATTGGAACCGCCACCTACACAAGCTACTACTGCGTTGGGTAAGTGACCGGTCATTTCTAAGAACTGTTCTCTTGCTTCAATCCCAACCAC
The DNA here is from genome assembly GCA_017549265.1 of Clostridia bacterium. Lineage (GTDB taxonomy): Bacteria > Bacillota > Clostridia > UMGS1840 > UMGS1840 > SIG452. Next base: position 8,051 of record JAFYVF010000101.1, on the reverse strand, counting down.
ACTCTGGAAATCTCTCACCATCATGGGGAAGGGATGGGGACCAAGCACAGAACCGATACAATAGATAGAATCTTTATATTCTTTGCTGTATGCATCAAAAGCCGCGTCAACCGCTTCTTTTAAAGTTTGCAGACCGTGGGTAACTTCAATTACGTTGGCACCTAAAATTTTCATTCTGGCAACGTTGGGAGCTTGTTTTTTAATGTCCACTGCACCCATATAGATGTCACATTCCAGGCCGAAGTATGCAGCTGCAGTTGCCAAAGCAACCCCGTGCTGACCTGCACCGGTTTCTGCAATGATTTTCTTTTTGCCCATATATTTTGCCAAAAGACCTTCACCCATACAGTGATTCAATTTATGAGCACCGGAATGGTTTAAGTCTTCACGTTTCGCATAAAGCTGAACTTTTCCGCCTAATGCGTCAGACAGACGTTCTAAGTGAGACACCGGAGTGGGACGCCCCTGAAATTCTTTACGGATACGTCTTAATTCCGCAATAAATTTACGGGACTGGCAGATGGAGAAATACGCTTCGGTAATTTCTGCCATTGCATCTTTTAATTTTTCTTCAATATAGACGCCACCGTATTTGCCAAAGTAGCCTTCTTTATTGGGGTAATTGTGAAAATAAGTATCAAAATTTACGCCGTTTAATTGCATTTTAAAAATGCCTCCTTCTTTTGCCAAAGTGGTCGGGGTAATAAAAAAGCCCCCGACAGAATACAAAAAATCTATCAAGGACGAATCAGTAACAATCCGCGGTGCCACATTGTGTTCACGGGAATCCCGTGCGCTTTATAGAGTACTATCATACTCCCGACCATCTAACGCGGGTCACACGTCAGTGCATTTGACACTGCCCTCAACAGCCCATATTATGCAGAAGATTTTTGCGGAACTCACACCGTAATCCACTCGCTCTTAAAAATCTCACCCTGCTTTTTTTCTGCCTCAACGGTTTTTCGGATTCAATTTGGATTCATTATAGCACTTTTTTTAAAAAATGTCAATACTTTTTTGACAATGCATTAAAACTGTGTTATAATACAGATAAGTTTTTAAGAAAAGAGCTTTTTGTTATGAACTATCAAACAGTGAAAAAAGGAATCTTTTGCGCTCGTCCCAATCGATTTATTGCTTACGTACAGATAGATGGAAAGGAAGAAATCTGTCACGTCAAAAACACAGGAAGATGCAAAGAACTACTGATTCCCGGTGCCACCGTTTATCTGGAAGTGGCAGATATCCAAAAGAATCCTGAGAGAAAAACCAAATATGATTTAATTTGTGTAGAGAAAATAACTCCAAAAGGTACTAAAATAATCAATATGGATTCCCAGGCGCCTAACCGTGCTTTTTTGGAATGGGCACCTAAGTTTTTCGGAGAAAATGCCAAAATCATTCCCGAAAAAACTTACGGAACATCAAGATTTGATTTTTATGTGGAAACAGAGGATGGCAACCGTCATTTTGTGGAAGCAAAAGGGGTTACACTGGAACGTGACGGCGTGGTTTTATTTCCCGATGCACCCACCGAACGGGGCAGAAAGCATATTCTGGAATTATGTGACTGTTTGAATAACGGATATTTGGCGCACTTATTTTTTGTGGTGCAGATGAAAGGTGTTTCTTATTTTACGCCCAATATTGCAACAGACCCAAAATTTGCACAAGCATTGCAAATTGCCAAAGAACAGGGTGTCAATATATATGCCGTGGATTGTGATATCACGCCTGACACCATGGTGATTTCCGATTTTTTGGAAGTGCGTTTGTAGGGACTTGCAAATTTTGAAATAGTATCACATACTATTAGACATAACTAGTAAAAGAAACCAAAAAGGGGTCTGAGGGTATGTGGCAGTTGGTGTTATCGGCACTTCGGAATATGGTCTTTTTCTTTGGATATTTTGCTTCGGGAAGCTTTCCGAAAGCATTATCCAAACAAAAAGAAGAAGAACTTTTCCAACGATTCAAAGAAGGGGATCTTTCGGCAAGAGATGAACTGATTGAATCAAATCTACGGTTGGTTGCCTATGTGGTAAAAAAATATCGTAAGGAAAATAAAGAGTCCGAGGATTTTATTTCTATCGGTACCATTGGACTGATTAAAGCGGTGAATTCCTTTAATCCCGATAAAAATATCCGTTTGGCAACTTATGCAGTGCGATGTATTGAAAATGAAATTTTAATGGTTATCCGTGCCGAGAAAAAACTGGTCAACGAAGTTTCCTTGGAAGAACCGATTGGCAAGGATGCTGAGGGGAACGAAATTTCGTTGATTGACATTTTGGCAAATGATGAAGAATCTGTCTTTTTGGAAGCGATGAAGGGGATTCATCAACAGAAATTGTACGGCGCAATTTCATCTTGCCTTACCAAACGGGAGAAAGAAATTATTCTCCTTCGTTACGGTTTGTTGGATAAAAATCCCATGCCGCAAAGAGAGGTTGCCAAAAAATTCGGCATTTCTCGTTCCTATGTGTCCCGCATTGAAAAACGTGCTTTGGAAAAACTAAAAGATGCCTTGCAGGGCGATTAGAACAATAAAAAAGGAAATCTGAATCAAAGGATTCGGATTTCCTTTTTTTGCTTTACTCTTTTGTTTCGACCAATTCTTTGGCATTAGCAGACTTCTTTTTTCGTTGAAAGATAACGGAAGTCAGCCACGCTATTGCTTTATAAAGCAGATTAAGAATCTCAGAAAGTAATAGGGAAGCACATCCCACCAGTAGTACCATGGGGATAAAATAAAGAGCTCTTTGATTTAAAGTGGGAGCAATTTTATATAGGAAGGGGTAGAGAACACAGTCTGCCACATACGACATCAGATACGCACCCAAGCATAAGTCTGAAAGGTGGGCAAAAATTTTTTTCACGGGGGTAGGGCATTTTGTTAGGTTTCTCTGAGAGAAAAACAGAAATACCAAAACGGAAAGAACTAATGCCTGAACGCTGTGCCAATCGGTGTAAAGTCCCCAGGAATAATTTCTGCCGTAGTCACGGTAATAGTTAAAAAGTCCAAACAGACAAGCCACCACCACAAACAGCAACAGGTTGTAACGTTTTTTCATTCGGACAGGATACTCTTTTAGGTATGCTCCAATCATATAGTAAGTGACAGGGTATATCATCATCCACCAATCAGGAATCAGTTTCTGATAGGAATCAGAAATGGTGGGATTCATAAACCAACCGGGTTCCATGAAATTATAGATGTTGGCAATGGTGGGTAAGGCAGATAAGCCAATCAATGTCCAGATCAGTGCTTTCTTTTGCCCTTTTGAGTTAAGTCCGTGATACATCACATTTAAAAACGGAATCAGCAGGAATAAACCGATATACATTTCCATGTACCAGGAATAGTTGGCACCTTTAAAATCAAAGATGCTGAAAATGGCAAGATACCAGGTCAATTCATCCCCAAAATAGTAATGTTTAAATATCATACAAAAGACCGAAGCCATTGCATAAATACTCCATATTTTCACAATGCCCAAATAATAGCATTTGGATAGTGTTTTTTTGTTTAGCAGATATCCGCTCAGCATAATAAAAAGTGGTACGCAGTAGGTAAATGCGGTTCTGACGGTGGTGAAAACAAGCATCGGTGTTCCAACCATCGGTTCTTTATAATAACCCGTGTATAACCAGAAATGAATTGCCGCTACCGAAAAAAACGCTACAATTCGCACAATATCTAAGGCAGTGTTGCGTTTGGAAATATTCATAAGTATTCTCCCTACGGATAAAAGTAATCTCTTTGATAAAATTATCATATCACATGTTGGGCAAGTTATCAAGAGAAATATTAAAAATAGGGAAAAGCATTTACACGTTTTGCCCTCTTAGGGTTCAAGCCCCTTCAAAATATAAAAAAACTACCCAAGGATGGATAGTTTTTTTATTGCGAAAGAACGACAAAACGGTGTATAAAGTGGGGTAAGAATGACCAAAAGTACATCATTTAACCCTTTTTATATCAATGGAAATGCAGCCATAAAACGACGGGTAAAACAAAAATCAAGCAATATATCAAGAACAACACCAACGCCAGCCAAAAAGTATATACGCCGCTCATAATAATAAACCACACGATCAAATAAATTATTACTGCGACAAGCGGGAATGCGCAATCATCATCATCATAATTCCACAAGCAGTAAAGAAAGAACGCTTCCGAAATTGCCAATCCGTATAAGTAGCCTCCTTTGCATATAAGGAGTACACCGCTTATTACTAGGTACCATATTGTTAAAATAAATGGGTCCATAGCGACCTTCCTTAAATCATTTTTGATTTTTTATTATTACATAATAAAATCGTGAACTTTTCAACCATACTTCTTTGCTCAGCAAAAAATAAGTAAAACATGCACTTTTGTCGCGAAAAAGCCATCGAAACACAAAAAATAGTGCCTGAACACCTAACAAATAGCGATCAGACGTTCTATTTTGACAGTTTCACCTCGATTTTTATACGTTTATAGCTTGTTTACAGCTAAAAGCGTGCAAACGTGCACCAAGATACGAAAAAAGCTCTTTTGCACCGGTATACAAAAGATCCTTTTTTTCGTGGTGCGCCTGAAGGGACTTGAACCCCCACGGTCTCCCACTGGAACCTAAATCCAGCGCGTCTGCCAATTCCGCCACAGGCGCACATGCTCAACTAGTATAGCATAGTTTTGGAAAATTGTCAACGTTTTTTCAACGGAAGGATAAAAAAAGAGATATCCGAGCGGATATCTCTTTTGTATTTATGCGGATTTAATGACCTTCGGGGGAGTGGTGCCGTTGATAGCGTCTTTTGTGATAACCACTTTTTCAATAGTATCGTCTGACGGAGTTTCATACATCACGTCCATCAAGGCGTTTTCCACGATGGAGCGAAGACCGCGGGCACCGGTGTTTCTTTCCTGTGCTTTTGCCACGATTTCATCCAACGCTTCGGGTTCAAATTCCAGGTCTACGTTATCTAACTGCATCAATTTTTGATACTGTTTGATGACGGAGTTTTTGGGTTCTAACAAAACTCGCAACAGCGCCTCTCTTCCTAATTCTTCCAATGCCACAATCACAGGAATACGGCCTGCAAATTCCGGGATTAAGCCATATTTTAACAGATCTTGGGGAGTGATATCGGCAAGGAGTTTGGATTTATTGTTATCCTTTTTGGATGCGATGGGAGCATTGAAGCCCAAGGAGGATTCCTTGCTTCTTTTTTCGATAATTTTTTCAATACCGTCAAATGCACCGCCGCAGATAAAGAGGATGTTGGAGGTATCAATGGATAAAAATTCCTGGTGGGGATGCTTTCTGCCACCCTGAGGGGGAACATTTGCCACAGTGCCTTCAATAATTTTTAATAATGCTTGCTGAACTCCTTCACCGCTGACATCACGGGTGATGGACGGATTTTCGGATTTTCTTGCAATTTTATCAATTTCGTCAATGTAAATGATACCTTTTTGCGCTTTTTCAACGTCGAAGTCCGCTGCCTGAATCAAGCGAAGCAAAATGTTTTCCACGTCTTCACCCACATAACCTGCTTCGGTTAAGGTGGTGGCATCGGTAATGGCAAAAGGCACATTTAAAATTTTGGCTAATGTTTGTGCAAGTAAGGTTTTCCCTGAGCCGGTGGGGCCAAGTAACAGGACATTGCTTTTCTTTAATTCGGTATCATCGTCGGTTTTCTGTTCCTGCACACGTTTATAATGATTATATACTGCCACGGACAGTGCAATTTTTGCTTTTTCCTGACCGATAACATACTCATCCAGCTTTGCTTTGATTTCTTTGGGCTTTAAGATGGTAAATGATTCTTCTGCGTCTTTTTTCTTATCTTTTTTATGGTTCACATGGGTTCCGGTAATCAGCTCGTAACAGCTCATAATACATTCGTCGCAGATGTTTGCGGCGCCACCGGTCACAATCTGGTCAACCTCAGCGGTGGATTTTCCGCAGAAGTAACAAAACTGCTGATCTTCATCTCTTCTGTTTGCCATAGTTTACCTGCTTTCTTTTTTGCTTTTCTTTGCTCAGTTTTCTTTGAAAAACAATGGCGCAACGCCAAACCGTCACGCCATGTTTTTGCCATTTTATCTTTTTTCGATCACTTTGTCAATCAGACCGTATGCTTTTGCTTCGGCTGCAGACATAAAGTTGTCACGCTCGGTATCTTTTTGAATGGTTTCTAATGGCTGACCGGTTCTTTCACTTAAAATCTGATTTAAGTGGTCTTTCATTTTTAAGATACGTTCCGCATGAATTTTAATGTCGGTTGCCTGACCCTGCATACCGCCTAAAGGCTGATGAATCATAATTTCGGAATTGGGCAGAGCCATACGCTTACCGGGAGCACCTGCACTCAGCAGAAACGCACCCATGGATGCTGCCATTCCGATACAGATGGTGGAAACGTCCGGTTTCACATACTGCATGGTATCATAAATTGCCATGCCTGCAGTGATGGAGCCGCCGGGACTGTTGATATATAACTGAATATCTTTATCCGGGTCTTCCGCTTCTAAGAAGAGAAGCTGAGCAACTACCAAACTTGCGGTAGCATCGTTTACTTCATCTGCTAAAAAAATGATTCTGTCTTTTAATAAGCGGGAAAAAATGTCATAGGTTCTTTCGCCGCGACTGGTCTGTTCAACAACGTAGGGAACTAAACTCATATTTTAGTCAAATCCTTTCGGGGTGGGGTATTATTCTTCGGTTTTCTTGGTTGCGGTTTTCTTAGTAGTAGTGGTTTTTTTAGCAGGAGCTTTTTTGGGAGCTTCTTCACCGTCTGCTACTTTTTTGGTAGTGGTTTTTTTCGCGGTGGTCTTTTTGGGAGCTTCTTCTTTGTCTTCGCCGTCTGCTTTTTTGGTGGTAGTTTTCTTAGTTGCAGTTTTCTTTGCAGGAGCTTTCTTTTCATCGTTTGCTTTTTTTGCTTCTGCTTCCGCTTTTGCTTCTTCTTCGGAAATTTCCTGACAAACTGCGTTATCTCTTACGAAATCAACTGCTTTTCTGATTACGATATCTTTTTTCAGATCTTCATCGGGTACGAAGTTTGCAATTTTTTCTTTTTCAATACCGTAATGTTCGCTCAACTTGGTTTTTTCTTCGTCCAAATCAGCATCGGTTGCTTCAATAGCTTCCTGACGAGCAACAGCTTCTAAAACAAGCATGGATTTTACCTGGATTTCAGCATTCTGTTTGAACTGACCTAAGTATGCTTTTTCATCCATACCGGTGTACTTCAGATACATTTCTCTGTTGATACCCTGCTGCATTAAGCCATTATCAAAATCTCTTGCCAGCATATTGATTCTTTCATCGATCATAGCCTGGGGAATATCGATTTCTACGCTATTTGCAATCTGGTCAACCACTGCATTTTCAAACTGGATGTCTGCACGTTCAGACAACTGTTTTTCCATTTTTGCTTTGATATCTGCCTTTAATTCTGCTAAGGTATCAAATTCAGAAACGTCTTTTGCCAATTCGTCATCTGCTTCGGGCAGTTCTTTTTTGGTAACCTTGTTAATTTTTACTTTGAATTCAGCAGCTTTTCCTTTTAATTCTTCTGCATGATATTCTTCGGGGAAGGTTACTTTAACCAGCACGTCATCGTTGGTGCCGTTGCCGATTAACTGTTCTTCAAAGCCGGGAATGAACTGACCGCTGCCGATGGTTAAATCAAAAGCATCCCCTTTGCCGCCAGGGAATGCAACACCGTCTACAAAGCCTTCAAAGTCGATATTTGCGATATCGCCGTTTTCAATGCCTCTATCTTCCACGGGAACCATTCTGGAGTTTCTTTCTCTGATTCTTTCAATTTCAGCGTCAACCGCTTCGTCTTTCACAGTATAGACAACTTTTTTCGCGGTGATACCTTTATAATTTTCCACGGTAACAACAGGTCTTACAAACACTTTGAACACAGCGGTGAAACCTGCTTCTTTGGAAATTTCGGGGATGTCCACATCGGGCTGAGAAACAACGTCTAATGCTGCTTCTTTGATTGCTTCTTCATATAATTCGGGCAGGATGGAGTTTACT
>JAFYVF010000100.1 GCA_017549265.1 Clostridia bacterium | reverse complement strand
CTGCCATTGATTCGGGGAGTATTCGAAATGCCAACATTACTGAGAGGGAATTTAGTCGGTTTATGGATTCTATGGAAGAAATCGGGACGGCTCCCATCTTTGTGGATGATACGGCATCTTTGACGGTGACAGGTATTTTTTCCCGTGCCAAACGGATGAAGCTGGAACACGATATCGCTCTGGTGGTGATTGATTATCTGCAGTTGATGAGTGGTAGAAAGAGTGAGAACCGTCAGGTGGAGATTGCTGAAATCAGCCGAAGTTTAAAGATTCTTGCAAAAGAGCTTGATATTCCCGTGATTGCGGTTTCTCAGTTATCTCGTGCGCCGGAGAGCCGTGCGGATGCCAGACCTGTGCTGTCTGATTTAAGAGAATCGGGTGCCATTGAGCAGGATGCGGATGTGGTATTGTTTTTGTATCGGGATGAATATTACCGAAATGACAGCAAAGACCAGGGAATTTGCGAAGTGAACATTGCAAAACACCGTGCCGGTGAGACGGGAAGCTTTCCTCTTGGTTTTTTGGGAAGGCATACCGGGTTTTATAATCTGGATAAGGAGGGATAAATTTGCCAAAGCCGGAAGTTTTAAACTCTTATGTCCGCTTGATGCAGGACATTTACAAACCGTCGAATCTGACGGATATTGAGCTGCAACTTTGCAATGATTTTTTCAATTCTTTGCCGCCGGTATTTCAAAAGTATGTTTTTAATACGATGGTGAATCGGTTCAAGTATTGGCCGAAGCCTGCGGAACTCAATCAGATTTACGATGAAGTGGTAAAGAAAAAGAATCAGAAGAACATAGAATTTTTATCTGTGAAAAATGCCGAAAAATGCCCGATTTGTAATGACAGCGGGTTTTATGAATATTACAGATTAAAGGGCAAGGTGTTGACAGACAAAGAATATTTTGCTAATATAAAAAAACACTTCGGAAAATGCAGTAAGCATATTTGCACCTGCAAATGTAATGTGGGACAATCGAAGGAAAATAACAATCATTTTTACAGGTATTCGGACTTGTTTCCAAATGAAACATAAAAAAACAGCGTATTTTTAAGTTGATTTGGATTTCTTTCCGGGTAAAACATAAAAAACGGTATATTTTTAAGTTAAAGGGGATTTTTGGTATGGGTAATATCCAATGGTTCCCGATGTATGTTGACAATGATCCTGCTCTGGATGGAATCGAAAGAGAGTTCGGGCAGGTTGGATTTGCGGTAGTTGTTCAGATGTTCCGATATATCTATCACGGGAAAAAGGGTTACTACTGTGAATTAAATGACGAGGTTCTCAGCTCGTTTGTGGATAAGCTTCGCATGGACTCCCGTTTGACCTCGGAGGGATGCAGAAGTTCAGGTTGGCGGAGAGTTTCAGAAATACTAAAATCGTGTGTAAAACGAGGCATATTTCATACCGGTCTTTTTGAGAAGTACGGGATTTTAACCAGTGCTGATTTGCAGAAGAATTATCTTCGTGCAGTGAAGAGAAGACAATCGGCGGAGATAGATGCTCGCTTTATGCTTATTTCTGCTACCGATTTGCCGAAAAATGTCAAAATCATCGGGGAATTGTATGACAATTCGGAAAAAATGTATGACAACAAAAACACAAATAAGATTAGAATGAATGAAGAAGAAGAAAGAAACGCCGACGCTGTCGGCGGATGCGATACGGTGAAAGAGGAAAGGTCTATCGTTTCGTATTATTTGCAAGTAATCAATCCAAATATTTCAAAATCCATTTGTGATATCTTAGTGAGCTATCAGGCAGATGGTATGAGCTATGCATGCATGAAAGAAATTCTGGATGATTGCCGAAATGATAATCACCTAAACTGGAGTTATATTTCTAAGGTGCTTTCTGATAAGTATAATTCCGGGATTCGAACGATAGAGGACTACCGCAAGGCTCGAGAGAATTTTCAGGCGGCAAAGCAGGAGAGAGGGAAGGCGAAAGGGAAAAGAGCGTATCAGGTGCAGGAAACTTTTACCAGAGTGGACTTGTAACAAAAAATCCCGTACACACGGTACGGGATTTTTTTAGTTGGTTTGTTTAGTTTTAAGAAAGATTTAATTTTTCCATTAAGGCAATTTGCAGAGTATTTGAAAAATTGATTTTTTCTTTTTCTGCCAATTCGTTTAACCAAGAGGGGATGGTGAGTGTTTTTTTCACAGCTTTTGTGCTGTTTCGTTTCAGATATTCAGTTTTATTAAATGCTACCAGTGCGAAAAATTCTCCGGATTCTAAAATATCTACATCGTGAAATGTTGCGTCGGGTAGGTCGAAGTCTCCTTTTTCGTTTTGCGCATATAAACCGATGGCATCAGCTGCATATTGATATGCTTCTTCTAATGTATCTGCTTGTGTATAGCATCCGGGGAAATCCGGAAAAGAAACTGTATATCCTGTATCTTCAGGTGTAAAAATTGCCGGATAATAATAAATATTGTTTTTCATGTTATATTCTCCTTTACAAATTTGTGCATACTGTAAAGCGTTTTACATTGCACTTATTATGTATATGTGTAGTTTAGGATATGCGGTTTGCCTTTGGGTCATTCACAAACCGCATTACTAAACTTGTTGTTTTAGTTAAGTATTCAATCCCGCATCCTTTAGGATTCATTGTTCCAATCCTTTTTTGAGGTCTTTACCGTGCATTGGAACAATGATGGTTATGTTTGTTTCTGGGTTTCTCATTTTCTTATGAGAACCGTTTTGCGAAACTTCAACGAAACAGTTTTGGCAAAGTAGCTTCACCATTTCCTTAGGTGTCATTGGCATAGGCTCTTCAACTCCTTTCTTTTTTTTGTTTTATGTATGGTTACGGCAATTTTTCTAACCCTTGGCTATATTATAACACGTATTGATACGTATGTCAATAAAATTCGGTGTAATGTAACAATTTTGTAAAATTTGCCAGTGTAGAAATTTTGGTTTAAAAATTATGCAGTTTTAACATACGGTGTCATACATTTTTTAAAAATTGTATGACACTTTTTTTATTTTGTAATACAATCCGAAAAAACGAGGAAAATCAGAGGTTTTGCGAAAAAATGCGCATGGTTGACTTTTCCTTTTTTTGTGTTATTTTGGAATTAGAGATTATTTATTTTTTAAGAAAGGAGGATTTTTTTTGAATGAAAACTTCATGAATTTGGTTGACGGATTAAAGGGCAATCCAGCTGTGAAGATTTTTGGAAGTGAACAGGAGAAAGCAACGGAGACTGTTTCCTCTGATGGGGAAGCGTGTGTTTCTTCCAAGGAAGAACTTGACCCGGATATTTTAGCTCTTTCAGATCGTGAAAAGCTTTTCTGCGTAAATTACGTCAATAATGGGATGAACATTTATCAGGCGGCGGTGTCTGCCGGATACTCGGAATCCTATGCAAAATCCTCTTCTTACAAGCTTCGGGAAAATGTGGGAATCCAAAAATATATTTCCCATTTGTTTGAAGCAATTGAGCAAAAGATGCTAAATGAAACGGTGATGTCTAAGATGGAGCTTATGAAGTTCTGGACGGATGTTGCCAGAGGGAAGCTTCATAACCCTCACGCTGTTCCCGAAAAAGCCATGGAGCAGATGGAACAGCTTTCCTTCTTTTCTCAGGATAAAGATGGCGGTGATGTGTTCTCGGTGCCTGATGAATGTAAGATTCCGCTTTCACAGAGATTAAAAGCCAGTGAATATATTGCCAAGCATTATGAGATGTTTGCTGATGTGCTTCAGAAGAATGTTACCAATCAGAATGTGATTGTGTCGGAGGATATTAAAAATCTTTCGGATGAGCAGTTAGCTTCTTTGGTACAGCGATTAAGCGGTGGTGATTCTGATGGATAGAAATCAGTTGGAAGCCATTGCTCAGGAGCTGTTACGACGAGAGGAAGAAAAAAAGAAGAATCTTTTGGATACTTACAATACCAATCCCGAAAAGCTTCATCATAAGCAGATTGATTTTCATAAATCAACCAAAAGAAACCGATGGAACTTCGGTGGGAACCGTACCGGGAAAACGGTATCGGGTGCAGTGGAATCTGTGTGGTATGCCAGAGGAAATCATCCTTACAAGAAAATCAAGGGTGCTACATCAGGATGGGTGGTATCTTTAACCAATGAGGTACAGCGTGACGTTGCACAAAAAGAAATTCTAAGGTGGCTGAATCCTGATTGGATTGTTGGTATCGGGGTTCGTCGTGGCAGAAGTGACGATTTGGAAAATGCAGTGATTGACTACATCGAAATTAAGAATGTGTTTGGCACTACGTCAAGAATCGGTTTTAAATCCTGTGACCAGGGACGTGCAAAGTTTCAGGGAACCAGTCTTCATTGGATTTGGTTTGACGAAGAACCGCCGGAAGAAATTTATCGGGAATGTCAGATGCGTGTGCTGGATACCCAAGGAGATATCTGGGGAACGATGACACCTTTGATGGGCTTAACCTGGGTATATGATGAGATTTATCTCAATGAAATTAAAAATCCCGAAATTGAATACCGTTTCTTCCAGTGGGAGGACAATCCGTTTTTATCACGGGAAGAAATTGATATGCTGGTTCAAAGTTTGCCTGAAAAGGAGAGAGAAGCCAGACAATACGGGAAATTTATGAGTGGGACTTCGGCTCTGTTTGGTGATTACAAGAAAGCAACCCACGTGATTGCACCGATGGAACTTTCTTCGGATTGGAAATACTACTTTGCTTGTGACTATGGAATGGATATGGCAGCTGGCTTATGGTTTGCTGTACTTCCCGGAAAAGATGTGATTTGCTACCGTGAGCTGCACGTTCCGAATCTTCTTATCAGTGAATTTTCGGAAATGATTTTAGATATGGAAAAGTTTGACCCGCCCGGTATCAGATATCAGAGATTTTGTCCGCCGGATTTCAGAAAGAAAAGTCATCAGAATGGGGAAACCTGGATTGATACTTTTTTTAAATGCGGAATTAAGTTTTTTGAAACCTCGAACCGAAGGGAATTTGGATGGAGCTGTGTGAGAGAACTGTTGCGTGTGGTTGACGGTGTTGCAAAATTAAGGATTTTTGACTGTTGTAAAACTTTGATTCTTCATATGGAGAAGGCACAGGCAGACCCAAAAAATCCCAATGACATCAAAGACGATACCCCAAGTGATCATTTGATTACTCATATTCTGGATGCACTCAGATATTTTTGCGTGAGTTTTTATTCGGCGCCGAAAGTAAAGAAGGCAGAGCTTTCCAGGGTGCAAAAATATAAACGTCGGTTAGAAAAGCAAAATAAACTTTTCGGATAATTTTTGGATAAAAGGAGTAAAAGGATGTATTTATTTTTATTGGTGTTTGCCATTGTGATGCTGATTATGCTGATATTCTTTACGGTAGTTATCGGTTTGAAGGCGTGTTCCTTTCTGGACGGGCTTGCCAAAAAGTCGGAGTTGGAAGGATATCAGGAAGGTTTTTTATTTTCGGACAGTATTTTTCATAAACCCAATCGGGACAGAAAACGAAACGGGATTCGCTCCAAGCTGTTAAAACGGCGGGAACGCATTGACCGTTTTGAATGATTTTAAAACAGGGAAGGTTGGTGAAATAGATGCAGGAAAAATTAGGAGAGCGTGAAAAGGAAAAATTAGAGGAAGCAAAACGGGATCCTTTTTTGGATAGAAGCTTTTATGAAGAAACGGTTTCTTATGTAACAGATGAACTACAGCGCCGAAAGACAGAAAAGAGCTATCTGGAAGTGCAGTGGCAATTAAATTACGATTTCTTGGAAGGTCGTCAGTACAGTATGGCGGATTTTGCAAACTCGGAAACAATCGAGTGGGACCGATTCGAGGAAGGGCAGGAACGCTCGGTACATAATGAGATTGCCCCCATCATTGAAACCAGAAGGGCAAAGCAAAGACAGCTGAACACCTTTATGTCCGTCATATCCTCTACAGCAGAAAATGATGATATCAAGAATGCAGAGATTACCACACAGGTGCTTCAGAATACTTATAATAAGCTTTCCTTTACAGCTAAACTGGAACATGCTATCAATTTGTCGGAGACCTTGGGAACTGTGTTATTAAAAAATGTGTGGGACAATAACGGCGGTGAATTGGTTGGGGAAGATGCCTCGGGTTCCCTTTTGTATGAAGGTGAAATTTTATGTGATGTGATTTCGCCTTTTGAATTTTTCCCGGATGATTTATCCAAACAGACTTTGGAAGAACAGTTTAGTGTCATCCATGCGAAGGTGTATTCCCGTGATGAATTGTTTTTATTATACGGCATTGAAATTTCCGGCAGTACCAATTCGGTATATCGTTTGGGAACGGTAAATCATACCACGGGAAATTATGACTATGGGACGAAACAGATCATTTCGTTATCCAAAGATGAATTAAAAGATTCTGCGGTGTTAATTGAATACTACGAACGTCCCAGTCGGTTTTACCCCGAAGGAAGATTTATTGTGGTATGTGAAGATAAGTTGCTGGAATATAAACGGGAACTTCCGTACCGTAATGATGCCAACGGAAAACGAAAATTCCCCTTTGTGAAAATTGACTGTATTTCCCGTGTAAATTCCTTTTTCGGATTGTCGGTGATTGAGCGATTGATTCCCATTCAGCAAGAATATAATGCGGTACATAACAGAATCAATGAGTATTTAAAAATGACTACCATCGGGATTCCTCTGATTGAAGATGGGTCACTGCTTGAGGAAGACGAATTGGAAGTAGTTGGATTTATGCCCGGCGCTCCTATCAGGTACGAAAGAGGTTCCACTCCTCCACGGTTTATGGAGACACCGACCTTGCCTGCGACATTTATCAATAAGCTTCAGGAATTAAAACAGGATTTTATCGTGGTGTCCGGTGTTTCTGAAATTTCAAGAAATTCTACTACGCCGGGGGCTCTGACTTCCGGGGTTGGGATTCAGCTATTGCAGCAACAGGATGATACCAGAATGTCTCTTTCCGGGAAAAACATTTTGGAAGCATTAAAGCAGTGCGGAACACAGTGGTTGTACTTATACAAAGAATTTGCAACGACTGCCCGTGTGGTTCGATATACCGGGATGAGTTATCCCATCTGCCGAAAATGGACGAAAGACAATCTGACAAGTTTTGATATTGTGGTGGCGGATGACAGCAATATGTATTCCAATACTGCCTTAACCCGTGAACTGGCAGGAACACTGTTTGCCCAGGGCTTTTTTAACGGCAGCAGATTTGAACGGTTATCTTATTTATCACTCCTTCGAAACGGGGATATCAACAAAGCCTTTCAGGAAGAATTTTTGGATATTAAGAATGCAGAAAAAGAAAATTATATGTTTCAGGAAGAAAATGAAATTCCAAAAGTTCGTGCCGAAGATGACCATGAGCTTCATTTAAAGCAACACAATATTTTAAGAAAATCCGATTGGTACCGTGATATTTTATGTAAAACAAATAACAGTTTGGCTGAGCAGTTTGATGCACATTGTGAAGAACATCAGAAGTATCTTACGGTGCCAAAAGAAAGTGAGGAACAACATGAAGGAACAATTTAAAATCAATTTTCAGTTATTTGCAGAAGGATTGACAGAGGATGATTTGGAACTTCTTCGCTCCTTCGGACTGGATGAGGAGGGCAATGCCTTAGCAGATGATAATGACGGGGATACCCAAAACGGCCCCCAGAATATAAATGAGGAATCCATAAACCCGGAGGAAACCCCGGACAACTTATCGGAATCTTCTACCCCTGACGATGAAGTTTCGTCAAACTCCGATTCAGACGAAAACGCCAACTTGAATACTCCCCAAGAACCGGAACCTGCCAAAGAGCAGACACCTCTGATTTTAGGGAAATTTAAGAATCAGGCAGAATTGGAACGGGCATATCAGGAACAGCAGAATTTTATTGGAAGACAGAGTACCGAAATTGGTGAATTAAGAAGCCGATTACAAGGACAGCCACAGCCTACATCTCCTACTCAGAATCCTTCCCCTGCGGGCGAACCGGATTTGTTTAGTGGATTAAGCAATGAACAGCTGTTGGCGGCGTTTTCCAAGGATCCGAAACAGTTTTTAAAAGGTCTGATTGATATTGCCAATTCTGATTCCATAAGACAAGCCAAACAGGCACTTCGTTACGAAACGGAAAAAGAAAAATATCTGAATGACTTTTTCCAGAACAATCCCGATTTTGAGGATATGAAGGATGAGTTTCTTGCCATTTCGGATGATATCAAAAATCCGGAATATGCCATCAATATTATTCGTGGCAGAAAGCTTGGGAATTTGGGGAATTTATTCTCTGATACCTCTTATCTGAAAAAGCATCTGGATTCTGACGGAATGAAAGAAATTCTCTCAGATGTTTCCATTATCGACAAGCTCGGTGAAAAAGTGGTGCAGAAGATTATTGATGATAATCTTAAGAAAGTGAAAGCCAATCAGAGTAAGGTGAATCTGATGACTGCAGATGCCGGCTCTGCACCGAAAACTCCTCCGAAAAAATATCAGAGTTTACAGGATGTGACGGAGGATGCAGTTTCTTTCTTGAAGGAACTAGAAAAAAACAAATAATGAAAAATGAAAGTGAGGAATTTTTATGCCTGTTACAATTGAGTCCATTGAAAAATTATTAAAGTACAAATACGCTGATACCATTGCCGACCAGGTTGGTTTTAAGGTATCAGAGTTACACGAAAAAATTAAATCCCATCAGAAAGCGGCAGGCGGAAGTCAGTTTATTCAGCCCATTAAACTGTCCTTAAACGGTGGTGTGGCTTTCTCCAATGAAACCGACCTTCCCGACAGCGCAACTGCGGCACTGGATAATTTCAAGGTAACGACCAAAAACATCTTTGGTTCACTGATGATTACTTTGAAGGCATTAAGAGCCAACGGTACTGCTGAAAAAATTGTGAATCTTTTGAACACCGAAATGGACGATTTGGTTCGTTCCGTAAGATTCCATAAGGCAAGATCTATGGAAGGTATGGAAAGCGGTGTGTTAGCAACTGTTGGCGCTGCTGTAACTGATGGTAATGCCATTACCGTGGGTGATACCAGACTGTTAGAAGACGGTATGGTGATTTCCCTTTATACCGGCACTACCAAAAAAGGTGATGCCAGAATCAAATCCATTGACCATGCAGAGAAAAAGCTGACTTTGGATGCTACTGTTACCGTGGCAAAAGGTGATGTGATTACCAATGTAAATTCTCTGGGTCAGGAATATACCGGCTTAGGTGATATTTTTAACGGTACCAGCACTATCTATGGTGTGGACAGAAAGAATTATAACCGTTTGGTAGCATATCAGAAAGCAAATGCAGGTGCTATCAACGACATTATGATTTTAGATGCGATTGCTGATTGCGAACACAAAAGCGGTACTACCATCGACTTTATCAACTGTTCCTATGATGTGATTTCCAAGTATGTGGATTACAAACAGAAGAATTCTGTGAATGTGGCTACCATGGATATCGAAGGCGGTTACAAATCCCTTTCCTTTAACGGTTTGATTCCCATGGTAAAATCCCGTTTTGCAGCTGCAGGTTCTATGGACTTGTTGGATACTTCCGTATTCCAGATGTTGCATCTTGGCAAACCTGGTTTTGTAGAGGGTAAGGGAGGAATTCTGGTGGATGTTCCCGGTAAAGCGGCATATGTGGGTACCTTTGCAGACTTCTCCGAATTATACTGTTCTGTTCCCGGTGGTCAGGGCAGACTGACCGGTATTACCGCAGCACAGTAATTTTTGACAAAATAAAAAAAGGCGTCTGACACAAAGAGGTGGAGACGCCTTTTTTTAGAAAAGAGGATTCTTTTATGTTTTTAGGAAAATCACATTTAGAAGAACTTAGAACCAATGTGTATCTGATTCCGGAACGGATTCGGGAGATTGATGAGGAGTACTGTGTGGTAAGAAATCTTAAGGATAAACGGTTTGAGCTACACCATTTAGGACAGTTTGTAAAGACAGGCAACAGTTTTTGTTTGGTGATTCCTTACAGTGAACTGGATGCCAGAGCGGTAGAGTTTGTGAACCGTACATCTATTCGCAACCGTGACCTTCAAAGAGAGCTTCGCAAGATGGAGGAAGAAAACGAAAAAAAGAAAGCTAAAAAAGAAGCGGATTTAAAAGAGCAAACAACCAGGGAAGCAACAGAAATTTTAAAATTCTGCCACAACTCTTCCCGTGACTGGATAGATTAGGAGGTAGTGTTATGACCTTAAAAGATTTGATGGACAGAGCAATGCTGATTACCGGACTTCGTGTGGATAATGATGCTTTGTTTTATTATAACGAAGTGATTGACTATCTGTTATCCACATACCCTGAAAAGATAACGGCGCCGATGGTGGAGACCATTACAGTGTCGGGAGAGAATACCTTTACTGTTCCCAGAAGCTGGGCGTTTGTTAGTAAAGTTAAAAGTAAGCACGGAAAACGGGTATATTGTGATATTATCGGTGATACCATGATTTTTCCCTATTCCGGAGAATATGAAATCACTTATACCAAAAAGCCAAAATTTATGAAGAGCGAAGAAGAACCTCTGGAGCATAACCGTATTTTTGATATTTGTATTCCGTATTATTTTGCCTGGAAGATGTGTGAGCGGGACCAGTTATCTGCCAATCGGGTTGAAAAGTATAAGATGCTGTTTTTGGAATATTTGAGTACAGCTGTAAAAAGTAAGTCCAAATTTGGACTGAAACGGATTAAAGTGCCTCGGTTCAGATAGGAGAGTGATTCATTATGAAAAAAAATATTTTTGATTTTTCGGGCGGTTACAATGATACCGTTTATAATCTGAATCTAAAAGATAATGAATTTTCAGAATTCTATAATGTGGACCCGTTGCCCCAAGGTGGTTTTAAAGTGAGAAACGGATGTAAGAAATTAAATAAAGTGCCGTTTCCCGGAACCATTACCCAGATGATTGAATGGAAGCTTCGAAACGGTGCTACCAAAACGATTGTGGTTTCGGAGCGGAAACTATATGTATTTTCTTCGGTATCGGGAGAATGGGAACCGGTGAAAACCAAAGACGGAGAATTCGAGTTGGAAAATGATACGGTTTCTTACACGTTTTTTCGTGATTTTCTCTACTTTAGTGACGGTCTTAAAATGTATCGCTGGAATGATGAAGTGTTTTATTTATCGAATTTAGATGAATATGAGCATCATTTTAAAGCCGGTGATATTATTAAGTTGACAGCATCTCGTCAGGAAAGTTTATTCCGAGGGGAAGAGGGCGTGATTATGGATGTCAGAAATCTGATGCGTCCCAAATTTACTTACGCATGGAAGCAATATGTGAATGAAGATAATCATTATGTTTATCAGAATGTTTATAAAGTGAAATATAAATTTGTGAATACACCTGCAGGAGAATACGAAGCTTCTGAGGGTGATTTACATAATGAACCGGATGGTATTTATGCTTTGCATTACAGCAGTTTTATCGATGAAGGTGCACCGGGTGCTGTGCAAGATGGCTATTTTACTGATATGAAAATGGAAATGTATCCGTTTTATGATACCTTTTATTATGGGGAAACCGACCGCTTAGATGCTCCGAAGGAATCTGAAATTTATTTTATGGAATCCGCTGCCGGATGGGCCAGAAAAACCTATGCATACGGAGCAGTTCATTTTGATTATGTTGGAAGCGTGGGGGAATATTATCAGTTTCAGGAAGATGCAACGGAATTTTATCCTCATAATTATAATTACAGAACCAACACAGCATATTTAGGGAAAAGGGCATCGCTAAGAAAGCTGGATGAAGAGCTTGTCGATAATATCATGGAAGTTGAAGAATTTCCGGTCAAAATTGCTGCATGTAAGTATTTCTGTTTTTATGCAAAACGGCAGCGGTTTTTAGCCAGCGGAAATCCGGAGGATCCTACGGCAATTTATGTGAGTAAGCTTGGAACTTTTGAAGAATGGGATGATTATGTTACCATTTATCCCGACTGTCATCTGGGAGCAGTTACCGGCATTTATCCTATGAATGATGATATTCTGGTTTGCTTTGAAAACGGTTTCTCTTACGTGGACAGTGAGTTGTTATTGGCAGACGGCAGTGAGGTAGTGGTGGAATATATTCCAAAAATGAGTTCTGTTCCTGTGGGTGTTGCCAATGGTGATACATTCTGTCAGATTCCTCAGGGCGTTATTTTTTATCACGGAGAAAATATTTTTCTTGCAAGCTACAGTTTGTTTGGGAAGAATTATGTGAAGATGCCATCTCAAAGTGAATTTGTTTGCCTAAGTCAGAATAAGTGCGAAAACATTTTAAAGGGAAGTACAAAACATCGGGCGGTATATCATGATCATAAATACTATCTGTATTTTACAGATGTCGAAACCAAAGACAGAATTTTGATTTATGATTTCGTTTACGGGAATTTCCGATTATATGGTGATATTGAAATTTCTGCATTTGTTTCAAAAGAAAAAGATAATACGCTTTTAATCAGTTCCGGGAAAGATGTTTTAGCAGCATTTTCGGAAGGGGTATATCTGGACGGCGACCATCAGCCGATATCTTTTGCGATTCGTTCAAAATATTATGACATCGGATATGATTTTAGAAGACTTCAGTTGAATCGTTTATATTTAGTAAAAAATATTTACACAGAAAATGAAGAACGAAATATTTTGATTTCCCTTTTGGGTGACAGTACCGAACAGGAAATCAAAGATACTCTGTCCGATGGTGTTTTATGGAAAAATTCAAGCTGGGACGGACGTTATTCCTGGAATCAGGATTTTGTAATTCATGCTTTTAACTTAAATTTCAGAACGAATCGTATCGGATTTTATATTACCAACTGTGAAGATGATGTGATAAATTCACCGATTGTGTTTTACTCGCTGAGCTTTCATTATGATAAATTAGGTGAAGATACCACAAAGTTCCGACATGAACTGGAAACAGGGGAAGAACCTGTATTCTTAAATTGGGATGACCAACGATAACAGGAAGGAGAGTGTATTTATGAATAGAAATACGACAATTAACTTGGAAGAAGAACAGAAAAGAACATTGGACAAAGTAAAAGGAATTACTGCTGAAACGCCGAAGAAAAACAATTCTTCGGTTTCACAGCCTTCTATTTCCAGTCCTACCGAAACACCCAAATCAACAGTACAACCAAAGAAAACAGGTTATAGCACTTTGGATAAGATAACAGGGGGCAATGAAGTTTTAGACCTAAAAAATGCGTATGCAGATGGAGAGCAGGTATTCAATTTGAATTTTGGTCAAAGCGCTGAAGCAAAAAACTTGAGAACACAGGCAGATACCATTCGACAGACACATAATTTATCGGACGAAAAATACGGAAGTGGTGTAACTTCTCAAGATGTGCTCAGGTATTACGAGGTCGTGAATGAGCTTGGTCAAATCAAAGCTGAATTTGAAGAAAAGCATGCTTTGGATCCTTCCTTTGCACAATCGGAAGAAGGTCTTCGTCTTGCGGCACGTGCCAATGAAATTCGTTCGAAATACGGTTTATCCGATGAAGAATACGGGAGCGGTGTGACAGCTGCAGACGTGTTAAAAAAGGCAGGTGCCATTCATGAGCTGTACGGAGTAAAGCAAAGTTACGAAAATGCCTATCATAACAGTCCCCAAGCGCAGGCTATCAGAAATGCTGCTGATGATGTTCGGACAGAGTTTAGTTTACCTGATGAACAGTTTGGCAGTAATGTGACTTCTCAGGATGTTTTGAAGTATTTAAAAAATATGGAGAACAGTCCATCTTATCAAAGGGATTTGGCTTATCAGAAATATGATGAAACCAATCGGCAGTTAAATGAAGAACTGATTCGGGAACTGTCATCAGAAGAAAAAATGCGTGCCGTCATGGACCGTATCCAGGCACAACAAATTGCGGAAGAACAGGTTGGTGCACAGCTGGATAAGGAAATTGGCGACAGTTTAGCTTATGAAGATGAACTTGCAGCACAGCGTGGTTCCTATGGTCAATTATCTTATGGAAAACGAAGAGCATTAAAGGAACAGCAGCTTTTGGATAATCGAAATGCAAGAGTTCAGGCGTTGGTTCAATCTCTGATTGATGAAGACCGTCAGAAGGCAGAACAGGAATATAAGGAAGCTTTGGCACGAAAAGAAAACCGTGTCAATGTGATAGGTCAGAAAATGAATCAAAATGCAGCGGATTTCCAGCTTGGACAGCAGTATCGTGGTGAATTAAGCCAGGAAGCAGCTGCACGGCAGCAGGCGTTATACGATACCGTGAAAGCTCAATATGATCAGGCATTTGAGATGTCTAATGCGTTAGGGTATATTACACCGGAATTAAGTGAATTGACCGGAATCGAAGCGGGTACTCCGATGCTTAAAATGGTTGAACACTACGGCGACTTAGAAAAATTCTACGCAAATTTGGAACAACAGGCATTGTTTAATGCAGCAAATCTAGAGGTTGCACAGTATAATGCGGAAACCGACAGAATTTATGCTACAAGACCACAGTATAGTTATGGCGGATATTCCGGTGGGTATTCCGGAAGTTATTTCAATAGTGATGATAATAATGATTCGGGCAAACCAACCTTAACCCCTGATGCAGCAAGTGCGTATTATTCAAATTTTTGTAGTGAATTTGAAGAAAAAAATGGACGTAAGCCTACTATAGACGATTTAGTTTCTGCGCTTGATCAAAGTGGGCTTAGCATTGATGATCAGATAGCCATTTATAATGCTACAGAATATTCCTCTTCAGAGATTGAAAGAGCATTGAGTATAGATGAAAAACATGCTCAATGGGATATTGATGAGGTCACAGGTAAAATCGACAATCCCGGGGGTAGTTATATGTTTTAATGTTTGTATTTTAGTGTGAGGTTTTGAACATGAGTGATGTAGTAAATTTGGAAGAAAGATTACGAAAACATAACCAAATTAAAACTGATCTTGAGCACGAAATGAAACAAGTGTTACAAGATCCACCAGAGAAAATTAAAAAAATTCCAGGAACATCGTATCGTAGTGCAAATCCGCTACAGAGTAATACGAAATTTGTTCCATTAAGCATATTACCGTTTCAATTAACTGCTGATACTATTTCTTATGTTAATGAGTTGAAAACGGATGGAACAGTATCAAATGAAGAACTTCAAAAAGTAGCTCCGACATTACACGGGTTGCATTCGTTAGCTTCAAATACTTTTCGTGGAATGAGTGATGCAATGGGTGCTAGTGATGCAGTAGCGTATTTTCGTGGAAACGGGGATATGGAAAAAGGCCGTGAGATTGTTGACAAAGCATTTCGCAAGCTTATTACCGGTGATCCTGAAGGAGAATATTCCGTAGGGGATAATACGATTCAAACGGTTGCCAATATCGGAACAAAAGTATGGCAGTACAAATTAGCAGGAAATTTGCTGGGTGGTTTCAAACCAATTCAAAATATAAAAAATCCCGTTGTTCGCGGGCTGGTTGCAGGGCAGACTGCAGATACCGTTGTGCAGACTCCCCGTGTGATTATAGAAGGAATTTCGGATGGAAAAAATGCGGGTGAAATCCTAACGGATGTTGCAAAACAGCAAGGCGAGGATTTGTTATGGAATCTTGGTTCGGAAGCTGTGGGACAAGTTTTTAAAGGTGGCAAAAAACTGCTTAGCAATTCCCGTGAGGCGAAGGTGAAAACAGAGGTTATCCATGATGCTTTAACAGATTCTTCCTCTGATGTAGCGAAAAATTTTGTGCATACGACAGAAGGATTATCTGATGATACCATAACAGCAATTCGGAAAATTCAGACGATTGCAGATACTGCAGGAAAGGATTTTTCCGAAGTGGCAAGTGCGGTGGTGCAGAAAAAGACCATGAAGGAGCTTCGTCCCGAAGTGGAGAACTTTGTGTCCTGGATGAAGACCAATGATTCTGCCGGTTATATCAAACGGGTTGATTTTGATGATGCGGGGAAAATCCGGATTGACCGTGGAGTAAAGGAAACCTTTTCTATGGATTTTGATGATTTAAAAGGTGTTCGGAGCATTACTGATAAAAAGAGCGTATTCTATTTTGATGATTCCGAATTGGAAGCGACTAAAAAATGGGCTGATAAATTCTGGAATGATTTGGGCAACAAGTCTCCTTATTATCGTGCGGCTAATGGTGACTGGAGAGCGACCAGTAAGGAATTGGTTGATATTACAGAAGTAAAATATCAACCAGATTATGATATAAAAAATGTCCCCAGAGGGACGTTCCAAAACCAGGATACCGGCTGGGGAATTGCTGT
>JAFYVF010000008.1 GCA_017549265.1 Clostridia bacterium | reverse complement strand
TCGCTGATTTTAAAGCGGATAGACATACCTAAGTAGGTGGTCAATACCACTTCCTGATCGTCGGTGACAATCTTAACCTGCATCAGCTCGTCATCCTCGTCCATTGCGATAGCACGAAGACCGCCGGAACGGTTGGTGTCGTATTCCATCAGTTCGGTTTTCTTGATAACACCGTTTTTGGTGGTCATTACCAGATATTTATCTTCTTCGAAGCCTCTCATAGGAATGGTTGCCGAAATGGTTTCACCCGGCTCTAAATTGAGTAAGTTCACAATTGCGGTACCTTTTGCGGTACGGGATGCTTCGGGAATCTGATATGCTTTTAATTTAAACACTCTGCCTGTATTGGTAAAGAACAGAATGTAGTTATGGGTAGAAGTAACAAACAACTCTTCCACAAAGTCTTCTTCACGGGTAGACAGACCTGCAATACCGCGTCCGCCTCTGTGCTGACTTTTGAAGGTGTCGGTAGGCTGACGTTTCACATAACCTAAGTGGGTTAAGGAAATTACCATTTCTTCTTCTTCGATTAAGTCTTCATCATCAATCTGAGAATAATCAAAGGTGATTTTGGTGCGACGAGCGTCACCATATTTATCTTTGATTTCACCCAGCTCGGTTTTGATGATGTCTAATACCATCTGTTCGGAAGATAAAATTTCGGTGTAATAAGCAATTTGCTTAATAATTTCAGCCAGTTCGTTTTCGATTTTTTCTTTTTCCAAGCCTTGCAATTTCTGAAGTCTCATATCCAAAATTGCCTGAGCCTGAATTTCGGTGAAGCCGAATTTTTCCACCAAGTTTTCTTTCGCATTGTTATAGGAAGCACGGATGGTGGCGATAACTTCGTCGATATGATCCAATGCTTTCTTTAGGCCTTCCAAAATGTGAGCTCTTGCTTCTGCTTTACGTTTATCGTAAATAGTTCTTCTTACGATAATGTCTTTCTGATGATTGATGTAGCAATCCAACACTTCACGGATGTTTAACACCTTGGGCTGACCGTCAACCAGGGCTAACATAATTACCCCGAAGGTATCCTGCATCTGCGTGTATTTATAGAGGTTATTTAACACAATGTTTGCCGCCGCATCTTTTTTCACTTCGATTACGATACGAACGCCAACATCCTTGTCGGATTCATCACGAAGGTCTGCAATACCTTCCAGACGTTTTTCGTGCACCAATTCTGCAATTTTTTCAATCAGACGAGCTTTGTTCACCTGATAGGGCAGTTCGGTTACAATAATTCTCTGACGGTTTCCGTCATCTTCAATTTCTGCCTGAGCACGAACGATAACCTTGCCTCGACCTGTCTGGAAATAGGAACGGATGCCGCTTTTTCCCATAATGTTACCTGCGGTGGGGAAATCGGGACCTTTGATATATTCCATAATTTCTTCGATGGTGATTTCAGGATTATCAATGGTGGCACAAATAGCATCAATACATTCGGTTAAGTTATGAGGCGGAATGTTGGTTGCCATACCAACCGCAATCCCTGCAGAACCATTTACCAATAAGTTGGGGAAACGGGAGGGTAATACGGTGGGTTCTTTTAAACGCTCATCAAAGTTGGGCGCAAAATCAACGGTTTCTTTGTCGATTTCTTTTAGCATCAGCTGTGCTAAGCGAGCCATTCTTGCTTCGGTGTAACGATAAGCAGCAGCAGGGTCCCCGTCAATAGAACCGAAGTTCCCCTGACCGTCTACTAACGGATAACGAAGGGAAAAGTCCTGTGCTAAACGAACCAAGGCATCATAAACGGATGCGTCACCGTGAGGATGGTAACGACCTAACACGTCACCAACGGTAGTCGCACATTTTCTGTATGCTTTTTCGGGGGTTAACCCGTCTTCGTGCATAGTATATAAAATTCTTCTGTGTACCGGTTTCAAACCATCCCGCACATCGGGCAAAGCTCTTGCCACGATAACCGACATGGAATATGCCAGATAGGCAGATTTCATCTCATGGACCAAATCAACCGGAACAATATGTTCATTTTCAAACATTTGAGTATCCATAAACTGTTCTTCCTTTCTGACACATTAAATATCCAAATTGGATACGTATTTTGCGTTTGCTTCAATAAATTCACGACGGGGTTCCACTTCTTCGCCCATCAGCACATTGAAGATTTTGTCTGCTTCAATGGCATCTTCTAAGGTCACCTGCAGCACAGTTCTTGTGGCAGGATCCATCGTGGTTTCCCAAAGCTGGTCAGGGTTCATTTCACCAAGACCTTTATATCGCTGCACGTTGGCATCGTTTCCGATTTCTCCCAGCGCTTCTTTTAACTGTTCATCGGTGTATGCATAACGTACATTTTTGCCTTTAAACACCTTATACAACGGAGGTTGCGCTAAATAAACGTGACCTTCTTCAATCAAGGGACGCATATAACGGAAGAAGAAGGTTAACAGCAAGGTTCTGATGTGAGAACCGTCCACATCGGCATCGGCCATGATGATAATTTTGCCGTAACGCAGTTTTTCCACGTCAAAGTCTTCCCCAACCCCTGCACCTAATGCAGTGATTACAGGAAGCAGTTTTTCATTGCCGATAACTTTATCAATACGCACCTTTTCTACGTTTAACATTTTACCCCAAAGCGGTAAAATTGCCTGGAATCGTCTGTCTCTGCCCTGCTTAGCACTACCGCCTGCAGAATCCCCTTCGACGATGTAGATTTCGGTGAATTCGTTGTTTCTTTCGGAGCAGTCTGCCAGTTTACCGGGCAAACGGGTATTTTCCAGAGCGGTTTTTCTTCTGGTTAATTCTCTTGCTTTTCTCGCAGCTTCTCTTGCACGGGATGCAGAGAAAGCCTTTTCCAGAATCATTTTGCCAACGCCCGGATTTTCTTCCAAGTATGCTGCAAAAGCATCCTGCATCATACCTTCGGTGGCGGTTCTTGCTTCGGAGTTGCCCAGTTTGGTTTTGGTCTGACCTTCAAACTGTGCTTCCTGCAGTTTTACGCTGATGATGGCAGTTAAACCTTCACGAACGTCTTCCCCGCTTAACGCCTTGTCGCTGTCTTTTAACATATTACGTTTTTTCGCATAATCGTTTAAGATACGGGTTAATGCAGATTTGAAGCCGGTTTCATGCATACCGCCTTCGGTGGTGTTGATGTTGTTTGCAAAGCTTACCAGATTTTCACTGTAGGAATCGGTATACTGCATTGCAATTTCCACAATCATATTTTCTTTCTCTTTGGAAAGGTAGATCACATCAGGATGTAAGGGCGTTTTTTCCTGATTGATGTATTCCACGAAGGATTTGATGCCGCCTTCGTAATAAAGCTCGTTGAAGATTTCTTCATCGGGACGCTTGTCCTTAAAGTTGATATGAATTCCTTTGTTCAAGAATGCCTGTTCTCTTAAACGGGTTAAAAGCACATCGTATTCAAACTGAACGGTTTCAAAAATCAAAGCATCGGGCATAAAGGTAACGGTGGTGCCTTTTTTATCGGTATCGCCGATGATTTCCAGTTTGGAGGCAACCTTGCCCCGTTCGTAACGCTGTTTGAACACGTGTTCTCCATTGGAAACTTCCACTTCCAGCCATTCGGACAGAGCGTTTACAACCGAGGAACCTACCCCGTGCAAACCGCCGGACACTTTGTATCCGCCGCCGCCGAATTTACCGCCGGCGTGGAGAATGGTGAATACCACTTCCACGGTGGGGATTCCCATTTTGGGATGGATACCAACCGGAATACCACGACCGTCATCACGAACGGTTACCGAATTATCGGGGTTAATGGTAACGTCAATATTTTCGCAGTAACCTGCCAACGCTTCGTCGATGGCGTTATCCACGATTTCGTATACCAAATGATGGAGACCTCTTACCGAAGTGGACCCGATATACATACCGGGACGCTTTCTTACGGCTTCCAAGCCCTCCAATACCTGTATTTGATTCTCGTCATAGACTGTTTCCACTTTTTCGTTTAATTCTTCAGCCATGCTATCTCATCCTTTCTTATGGGATTTCTCATTCGTTAGAACATAAGACCTTTTCTGTTTTGTATGGTACGGGAAGCCAACGGCGATAAATACCCGATTTCCACCCCGTCCTTCACAGCTAATACAAAGGATTTCGGGATTTCGTCTGATACAGGAATCAATCGGTCATCTGCTTCCAATAATTTTAAATATTCCATGGTGGAGGGGGATTCGGAAATATGGTCAAAATCGAATACGCCGATAATATCCTGCTCGTTTAACACAAAATCATTTCCGATATGAAGATACACCGTTCCTCCACCTCTCTTTTTTCTATTGGGAAAGACTTTCATTTTTCCCTACGGGAAAAATGAAAAAATATAAAAACAATACACCTATATTATTCTAACACAAAACCTGTAAAATGTAAAGAGTTTTTGCAAAAAAATTCCCGAAAATTTCCCGAAAAATAAGGAAAAATCTCCTACCTGCAAAGATGCTCCAACAGTTCTTCCTTCCCAATGACAGAAACCTCGGTTTCTCTCTCAAAAATCCTTTGAATTCTCTTGGCGTTACAACCTGATTCTTCCTCGGGAATTACTAAGATTTTGTGTTCGCAAATACCCGTGTCATTCTTATAGTCCTTAAATATCAAAGCCTTGATCATTTCTTCCGGATAAAGCTCCTCCTCCCCTAACACAAGAAGGGTGTAAATACACTTCCCCCGCAAATACTTTTTCTCTGCGTAAAAATCTCTCAAAAAGAAAACCAACGAAAAAATACCATATGCCGAAAAAAACAGCATGCATCCGTAAAAAAATGCTTCTCTCATCTTTGCAGCCTCCCCGCTTTTCTTCCCAAAATGCCCTATCTGTAGCGCTGATAATTCATTTTATGCGAAAGTTTTTCACCGTGTGAAAGAAAAAAACAGGAAAAACGAAAAAGCTATTGATAAATTTTCTTGAGTGTAGTATACTGTTTTTGAAAACACCCCTCTTTCATAGGGGTATCCGAAGGAGCCTGTAATGACCCACAAAACACCACCCCGTAAATTATATTGGATGATTGCGGTCTTGTTACTGCTTTTTGTTTGCTTTCTTACCGCCATGGTACAGTGTTTGAAACTGCCTCCAAACGGCGAAGCTGTAACCGTCATTTCCGCAGATGCATCCCCCCATGCACACACACCGGAAGAACCCACTCCCGAACCATCACTTTCCCCGGTGCAAACTCCGTCTCCCACTCCTTTCCCCACGGCAGAGCCAAAGGAATTGCTTGTTTCTT
This sequence comes from Clostridia bacterium, assembly GCA_017549265.1. Classification (GTDB taxonomy): domain Bacteria; phylum Bacillota; class Clostridia; order UMGS1840; family UMGS1840; genus SIG452. Next base: position 31,737 of record JAFYVF010000008.1, on the reverse strand, counting down.
CCATCCCGGACGACCCGTATCCTGAGTTATATGGAGACAACCCCAATCAGGAATTTGATGTTTCGGAAGAATACACAATTTATCTGACCTTTGATGACGGTCCGTCCGGTTCTACTCCTGCTCTTTTAGATGTGTTACGGGAAGAATGTGTTCCTGCCACCTTCTTCATTTTAGAAGACAAATATCCCGAAATTCTAAGGCAAGCTTATAAGGACGGACATACCTTAGGCGTACATTCCGACAGTCATACATATCAGTATGTTTACTGGAATATGGAATCTTTCCTGGCAGATTTTTCAAGAAGCTACCACAACATCTGGAGTGCCACGGGATACCGCCCCCGTATTTTCCGATTTCCCGGCGGAAGCGTGAATTCCTATAACCGTCATCTCATTTGGGATTTGGTTACCGAAATGGAAGGACGGGGATTTGTGTACCACGATTGGAACGTCACAAGTGAGGATGCTTCCAGTGCCAAAACCTATGAAGAGCAGTTGGAAGCACTGTTAAAATATTCCGAAAAGAAAACCCGCATCATCGCGCTGATGCACGATACCGATAAAAACCCCTGGATTGCTGATTTGGTAAGAGAATATATCCACATTATGAAAGACAGAGGCTACCGTTTTGAAGCTCTTTCTTCCCGCGTGGAACCGATTCACTTCACCATGCCCACCCCGTAAGAAAGGATTTTTTGATTTGGAAACAAAAACTGTATTTCAAACTTTAGAATTTGATAAAATTTTAAACCGCGCCAAAGAATATGCCGTGTTGGAAGAAACCAAAGAAAACATTCGTTCCCTCCAAGCAGAAACATCTTTAGGCGCTGTTTCCCGTTTGCTTAGCCAAACAGAAGCGGCAATGTCTCTTTTGGTGAAAGCAGGAAGTCCTCCCATTGACGCTTTTGGAGAAATGAGAGCCATTATCAAACGATTGTCCATCGGTGGTTCCCTGTCTCAAAAAGAGCTGTTATCCACCGCCAGTCTTCTAAAATCTTCCCGCTCACTGAAAGAATATTTTGGTGATAACAAAACCGAAATTTTCTCTGATTACGAATATCGTCTCACCGCACAAAAACGGTTGGAAGACGAAATTTTTATGAAGATTATTTCGGAAGACGAAGTGTCAGACAATGCCAGCGACGAGCTTTATAAAATCCGCCGGCAAAAAATTTCTGCCAACAACAAAATCAAAGAAACTCTGCAGAAATTCACCAATTCACAAAACTATAAAAAATTCCTGCAAAATGCGGCAGTTACCTTACGAAATGACCGTTATGTGTTACCCGTAAAGCAGGAATACCGAAACGAAATTCCGGGGTTAGTGCATGATTCTTCCGATTCAGGAGCCACCGTGTTTATTGAACCCATGGCAATCGTCACCTTAAATAATGAGCTTCGTGATTTAGAATCCAAAGAAAAAGAAGAAATCGCAAAAATCCTCATTTATTTAAGCGGTCAGCTATCGGGCATCTGGGAAGAAATTGAAGTTGCTTACGGACTGATTTTAGATTTGGATTTCATCTTTGCAAAAGCCAAATACAGCCGTCATGTAAAAGGCGAAATTCCGCTGTTAAATGACCAGGGCAAAATCAATTTAAAAAAAGCACGTCACCCTCTGTTAAATCCCGAAAACGCCGTTCCCATTGACATTGAAATCGGCGACGGATGTGACACTTTGGTGATTACAGGTCCCAACACGGGCGGAAAAACCGTGTCTTTAAAAACATTGGGACTTCTCACGCTAATGGTGCAAAGCGGTTTTGCCATCCCGGTATTTATGGGAAGCGAAATCGCAGTGTATGAACAAATTTTTGCCGATATCGGTGACGAGCAGAGCATTGAACAGTCGTTATCCACATTCTCCTCTCATATGACGAGAATTGTGTCTATTCTAAAAAATGCCACCTTCGGAAGCCTTGCTCTCTTTGACGAATTAGGTGCAGGCACCGACCCCACCGAGGGTGCGGCTCTTGCCATTGAAATTATTGAGTATTTACGCAAACGGGGTATGACCGTGGCAGCAACCACTCACTATCCTGAGCTGAAATTATATGCACTTTCCCAAAGTGGCGTGCAGAATGCCTCCTTAGAGTTCTCTGTGGAAACGCTGATGCCCACATATCGCCTCATTATGGGTATGCCCGGGAAAAGTAACGCCTTTGCTATTTCCAAGCGTTTAGGCCTATCAGACGAAGTTTTAGAGGCAGCCGAAAAACGGCTCTCCGCCGATGCCATCCGTTTTGAAGATGTGTTAACCGTGATTGACGAGCAGAGAATCAAAGCAGAACGTGACCAACAGGAAGCGGAACTTTTAAAAGAGAAGATTCGTGTTTTAGAAGAAGAATTGTCTTCCAAAAAAGATGATGCGTTGGCGAAAAACCGTGAAATTATTGAAAAAGCACGAATGCAGGCGATGGAAATTATTGAAGAAGCCCAGGAAAAAGCAGAAGGCATTATTCAAAAATTAAATCAGGAAGCCAAAAACCAGCGAGACCGTGCCAAAGCCGTTGGGGAAGCCAGAAAACAACTGGCAGAAGAACGGCAGAAACAGGCGCAGAAACTTGCCAACGAAGAAAAGAAAAAGCAAAACCCCTTAACCACCAAAGAAATAAAAATCGGTATGACGGTGATGATGGATGATTTTGATACCCCCGTTACCGTGGATATTCTGCCGGACGACAAAGGCAATCTGACAGTTTTGGCAGGGATTATGCGTATTAAAACCAACATCGCAAATCTGTCCCGCTGCGAAGCGAAAAAGCAAAAACAGCAACACAGTCCCTATCGGAATGCAAGTGCAAGAGGCAAAGAAATTCGTCCCGAATTAGACCTTCGGGGTATGAATCTGGAAGAAGCGGAATATGTGACCGAAAAATTCATTGACGATGCAGTATTAGCCAACATTCCCTCCGTGGTGATTATTCACGGGAAAGGCACAGGAGTGCTTCGTGCAGGCATCCATCAGTTGCTTAAGAAAAACAAATCGGTAAAATCCTTCCGTTTAGGAAACTTCGGCGAGGGCGAAGCAGGGGTTACTATTTGTGAAATGAAATAAGGAGATTTTTTAATATGAATGCAATCGGCGTAACCAACAAACATCAGTTCACCGTAACCGAAAACCATACCGCAATCACCTTGGAAAGCGGAAATGCACGGGTGTTATCCACACCCTATTTAGTGGCAATGCTGGAAAAAGCAGCACATGAGCTATGCTTCCCCTATCTGGAAGACGGCACCGCCACGGTGGGCACCGAAATGAATGTAAAACACTTAGCCGCCACCCCCGTTGGAATGAATGTGACCGTGTCCGCCACCGTGACCGAATGGGAAGGACGAAAAATCGTGTTCTCTATGGAAGCACACGACGAAGTGGAAAAAATCGCAGAGGGAACTCACACTCGTTTCATTGTTATGAAAGAAAAATTTCAGACAAGATGTGACGGAAAATTACAAAAGTAACAACAAAAAAGCTGTTGCAATCGCAACAGCTTTTTTATCTTATAAAATTGTCAGTTCCTTCTCCAGCTTGGTGGTGGAATAGAGTTTCCCGTCTTCCAGATAGCAGGTATCTTCAATACGGATGCCGAATTCTCCCGGCAGATAAATCCCGGGTTCGTTGGAAAAGACCATTCCATTCTCGAAAATTTCGGTACTGGATTGCCCTATGGTAGGATGTTCGTGAATTTTCACACCAACGCCGTGTCCCAAGCTATGTCCGAACACACCTACATATCCTTTTCCCTCGATATATTCACGGGCGATTTTATCTGCATCAGCGCAGGCTTTGCCCACACCGATAAATTCCCAAGCCATTTTATGTGCGGTCAATACCGTTTCGTAAGCATGTTTTGCTTTTTCGGAAACTTGTCCGAAAAATGCAGTTCTTGTCACATCAGAGCAATACCCCTCATACACACATCCGAAATCACAAAGCAGAGCATCTCCTGCCACCAACCTCCTCTGAGAAGGTTCCCCATGGGGCATTGCCGCATGATCTCCGAATAAAATAATCGTATCAAAAGAGGTTTTCTGTGCTCCTAATTTTGCCATCTGATATTCCAGCTCCGCTTTTAAATCCTGCTCTGTGACACCTTTCTTTACAAAAGAAAGCATTTTTAAATATGCGGTGTCCGCAATTCGTTGCGCCTGCTGAAGTTTGAATAATTCAGAAGCATCTTTCACCAAACGTAAATCCATAATCATAGACTTCACATTGGGAAAATTGGTATTGGGAAAATGGTCTAAGAGCATTTTATAAAAATGAACGGTTAAAAACTGTTGCTCAATATAGACAGTAGATTCTGTCATCAACTCTTTTAACTTGGATACCAAAGACCCTTCGGTTACCACAGTAAAACCTGCTTCATTTTCCTTTGCCGCCGTTTCATAACGAAAATCGGTTAACAAATATGCTTTATGATGGGTGATATACAAATGAATATTGGAAGAATTGATTCCCGAAAAATAAAAACAATTCTTCGGGTCACTGACTAAAATTCCTTCCTGCTCGGTCAGTTGTGCCCGTAATTTCTGAAGACGTGATTCATAAAACTGTTTCATATCGTATTCCTTATTTCAGATTGTTAAAATAATTTGCCATACTAAGGGCATCCTTATCCTGTGTGCCTGCAGATTCACAGATAATCATGGGTGTGAACCCTTTTTCATAAACCGCTTCTAAAAAGGGCTCGTAGTCAGGACCGAACTGGGTATCTTCAAAAGTCAGATGCCGTTTTTCCCCCTGATTGGTATACTCAATTTTGGAGAAATGACAATGAAAGATTTTTGCTTTCTCTCTGCCCAACTTTTTCTCCATTTTATTCAGCAAGGTAAGGTAATCTTCTTTGGTTTTCAAGCTTCCCAAAGTTCTGCAATTAAGATGTCCAAAATCAATGGCAGGAAGAAGCATTTCGTGAGTAGTACAAAGTTTTATCACTTCGTCAAAATCCCCTAACTGATTGATTTTTCCCATCACCTCGGGACAAAGATAAATTCCTTCGTATCCTTCTTCTTTGGCTCGTGCCAAGGTTTTATGCAGGGTATCCAAAGACAGCTCGTATGCCTTAGCTCTGGTCATTTTGGCACAGGAGCCGGAATGAACCACAATACGGTCGGCACCCATTTCTTTTGCCACCCGAAAACAAGCCAAAAGGTACTCCACGCTTTTCTCCCGTTTTTCTGCTTCTGTGGAAGAAAGACTTACATAATACTGACTGTGAATAGACAGATGCACCCCGTGTTTTTTTGCTTCTTCTCCTAATATGCGGGCACTGTCCATAGAAATATGAACGCCTTTATTGCACTGATATTCATAGCCGTTTAAGCCAATTTTAGCAAGATATTCGGGACGGTCTAACGAAGATTTGTATCCGTCGTCATAATACTGTTCACTATTGCCGCCGGGACCAAAGATAATACTCATAGTAACTCTATTTCCTTTTGATTATTTTTTTCTCAAACCATCGGCGAAGTTTCATCCCTCGCCCCTGATCGGGACCGTACGGTTCCACCATCGCACATCGGATTCTAAGCAATTTTGCACATAAAATATCGGTAAAAAACTGGTCTCCCACCAAAAGCACCTCTTTTTTATCATAACCTTTCAGATGCTTTTTTAAGCGAAAAGGCAAAGGCTTTAAGGAATACCCATGAGCCTCGATTTTGTGCTCGCCGAAAGCTTTTTCAATACGGGTGGTTTTCCCGTTGGATGCAACCATCACGCGAACGCCTGATTTTCGGATTTCTTCTACCAGTGTAACACGTTCGGGCAGAATGGAATCACTCTGCGCCAAAATCAAGGTGGCATCTGCATCGAAAATCAGAAGGCGGACATTATTCAATTTTAAAAATGCGGGAGTAACCTCCTCCACATTCTTTAAAAGAAAATCCGGTTGCATGCTCATAAAAAATTCCTCTCAAAGTCTGATTCAGGCTTTTTTGATTTTCAGAAGTGAGAAAAATTTCTCACTTCCACTCCCAAGTGTAGCATATTTTCCAAAAAAATTCAATAGAAATCAAAAAAAACATTGACAAACCAACTTTCTTTTGATATAATACCACTGTTGCAAACATAAAAGTTTGTATGCGCCTTTACCTCAGCTGGATAGAGGGTTCGGCTACGAACCGAAATGTCGGGGGTTCGAGTCCCTCAAGGCGCGCCAATGAAAAGAGCAGATGCCATTTATGGTGTCTGCTTTTTTTATTGCGTAAGTGCCGCAGAGGGACTCGAAGCCTGAGAGGGCAAATAATCAAACAAAAAAGCAAGAGATTGTTTTCTCTTGCTTTTCTATTCTTTTACGGCTCCGCTATTACTTGCGTTTCAGTAATTTTATCTGCTTCGCCATCTGCTAATAAGCAAAGCGGTTTCATTCCGGGCTCGATAGATTCATAAGGCAAATATTCGCCGTTTAGGAAAATGCATTCAATTTCAAAGGTATTGGTATCTTCATTTAATCCCACAGCAAACTCGATAATCCCTTGTTCAACATCACTGCCGCCCTCGGATGCTTCTGCCACAAACGTGTAGGTCACGGGAACGGTTCCCTCTGCAGGTTCCAACGGAATATCATTCATACCTTCCGGCCAGCCGGCGGTAGCTGTGACTTCATAACTTTCAACCACCCCAAGTTCCGCAGGCATATTCTCCATTGCTGTCCCTAAAAATTCGGGGAACGGCATTTTGTCATATCCAGTCCAAACTGCGCTCATTAAGGGATTTTCCTGAGTTCCCTCTTCCGTCTTGGCAGGCTGACTTTGGCAAGCTGCCAAAAGGGTTACACAGAACATCATTGCTAATAATACTGCTATTTTTTTCATAATAGTTCCTCCTATTGTGTGAAATAATCCTTAATATCCCAAAGATTCAATAAATGCTTTTACCTCTGCTCTGTTTTCCGCCTTGGTTGATACTAAAATCAAGGTATCATCAATTCTCACAAGATGCCGGAATTCTTTGATGGTATCCATGGTGACTCTATCATAATGTTCAGAAAAAATGATGGCATTTGACGGTTTCCCTTTTCGCAAGGCAGCACTTTCCATTTCGTTCATACATGCCACTACCACTTCTTCAGCGCTACGGGAATCTTCGTAATCCAAAAATACAACCCGAAATTTATCTTCTTCGTCATAAGCTACCAAAGAAGATTCTTCAAAATCACCAAGCGTTTCAAACTTCACACCCACTTTGTTTTCGAATCGTTGCATATCTTCCAAAACGCTCACCTGATAGCCTTGAGCTTCCGATTTTGCACGAAACTCCTGTGCACTGATAGGTTTTTTATTCATAAGAGTGAAAACCAATACCCCCACGGTTGCAATCAGTATCGCTAAAAAAATGGCAACACAGATGAAAATTTTCGTGCCTTTTCCCATCTTCTTTTTACAACCGTGTTCTTTTAGCAAGGTTCTCACAGGTGTTTTATATTCATTTGCAGCAAAAGCTTTGCTCACTTTTTCCTGTGCCATCTCCTGATATTTCCCATTGTCTAAAATCTGCACAGTATACGAAAAAGAACGCATTTCATCAGTTACCGAATCGGGAGAAAAGAAAGTTTCATCCTGCCATTTTACAGAGGTAATGATTTTATTTCCTTCCACACGAACCAAGTAATTCTTATCATCTCCGTTTAATTTCTGAGCAGCGTCCAACAACGCACTCTTATTCAATCTCATCGGAATATCCTCCTTTATGTATCAACATTGTTTTATCGGATAACGTTCTTATATATTTTTTCAATAGCATCACCAAAAGCGGTAGTGCTGAACGTGTCGGCAACCTGTTCACTCTTATTTCCTGCAGACACACGCCACTGAGGATTTTTTATCATCGTATCCAGATGTTGCAGAAATTCTTCCTGATTCTCGTATGCATAACCGTTTTCACCGGGCACCAACACTTCTTCCAGACATTGATCACGACGGCATAAAAGCGGCAAACAGTTCGCACAAGCTTCCACATAAGTAAGTCCCTGGGTTTCACTGGTGGACGCACTTACAAAAATGTCTCCCATCTGATAATAAAGCTGCACCTGGGAAGGTTTTACCATTCCCGTGAAAATCACTTTATCAGAAATTCCAAGTTCTTTTGCCTGTTTTTCCAACCCTTCTTTGGCAGGACCGTCTCCCACAATCATAAACACTAAATTGTCTCTGGTTTTTACAGCTTGGGAAAAATAATCCACCAATTCACAAAGATTTTTTTCGTTGCCTAAACGGCCCAAGTTAATCAGCACAATCTGGTCATCCGAAATGCCCAGTTCCCGACGTTTCTTTTGGCGCTCTTCCTTAGAAATTCGGATTTTATGTTGCTCCAGTTTAATGCCGCTGGGAACCACGGAAATATCGTTCTTTAAACCGTATCCACGCAAGGTTTCTTCCACCTTGTGTGTGGGAGCTACCACGTTTTGCACTTTTCTTAAACGAATTCTGGAAAAATTTTTTGCCACACTGTTGCCAAGACGCTGGGAAGGCAACACATATTTGGAATACTGCTCATAAAGCGTGTGATAGGTATGTACAATGGGAGCACCGGTTTTCTTGGCAATCAATCTGGCATAACGGAAAGAAAAAAATTCACATTGGCTGTGAATCACATCCGGCTTCCACCGAACCAACTCTCTGATATATTTTCGGAGTGCCACAGGCATGCGAATATCGGGATAAACCGCAAAAGGAATGGAACGGATATAGTACTCGTCTCCATCCTGATGACTATGGATATTTTCAGAAAAGGTCAGAACCTTTACTTCATGCCCTTTCTGTTTCAATTCTTTCAGAAGATTCTTTACCGAAGTGACCACTCCGTTTGTCTCAATTGTAAATAAATCTGTGGTAATCAGAATTTTCATACATTCTGCCTCCAAGTATCAGTTGAGATTTAAAATCTCTGTATATGATTGTACCATAATTTTTGTCTATTTTCAAGATATTTTATGAATTTTTGAAAAAAAGCCACAACTTCATAGCAAAAGTTGCGGCTTTCAGAGTATTCAAGTTAATAACCGATGGCGTTTATAAATGCTTCCACTTCCGATTGATCCTCAATACCGGTTTTTGCAAAAACAACGGTATTATCAATTCTTGCAACATACAGGTAGGAGTCTGATGTGGATGCAGCATATTTATCATAATTAAAAACGCTTACACTGCTGCTTACTTTGGAAGAAGAACTGTCTGCAAGTTGCTGCAGCTGTATTTTATTGGTTTCAAACACCTGTTTCGCATAGTCTTCGTTGATTAAAACATATAAATCAATTTGATAATCATCCGGGCTATCCAGTGCAATACGAACTGATTGCACATGATCATACCGGCTTTCCAAATTTCTGTCAACAGCTACCTGATAGCCATAGTCTTTCGCTATGGATTCAAAGTTTTCCACCGAAACAGGATGCTTATTTCCAAACAGACAAAACAGAACAATCACCACTGCAGCAATCACTGCCGCAACAATACCACCAATCAACAGAATCTTTCCCATGGTGCTCATTTTTTTCTTGTAGCCAAATTCTTTTAAAAGGTTTCTCACAGGGGCTTTATATTCTTCAGAATAAAAGGTGTTGCTGATAATCCCTGTTTCACCCGTTTGATGATCTTTCCCTACGCCAATAGTTTTGCTAAAAGAAACTTGTTTGCCCACAAAGACACTTTTGTTCATATCAACTCCACCCCGGCCTGCCGACTTTTTCTTGGAAACAGACTTATCAAGTTCTGTATATTTGCCGTTTGAAACTATCCGAACACGATACTCAAATTCCTGCATCTCAGTGGTGATTGCATCTGGAGAAAAGAAAGTGGCATCCATCCATTTCACACGGGTGACAATGGTGTCCCCTTCCACAGTAATCTGATATTTCTTGTCGTCTCCGTTTAGGGCAAGTGCTGCCTCAAATAACTGTTCTTTGGTCATTTTCATAGAACATCCCTCCAAAATAATAAATATAATTATTTTTTACATAAAAAATGCAAACTCCGATAGTTGCCAAACTAATTGATTACGACAAGATGATATACAAAAATACACTTATCCCTAAAAAAGAAAAGCTCTTGTCAATCAATATTCAATGAGTTTGGCTCTTTTATACTACCACAATTTATAAGATTTTGTCAATCCTTCTCGCGAAACACGAACAAACATTCGCATAAAATGTTGACAAACAGAATGAAAAGGTGTATGATAAAAAAGACGAACAAAAAGAAAGGAGAAAACCAAAGATGGACGCTATGGAACGAATCACGGGGCTGGTGGAAGAAGTGATCTATTACAATGATGAAAACGGCTATGGCGTAATTGCTTTGGAAACCTCCGACGACTATGTGAATGTGGCGGGAAATCTGCCCATGATTGCCGAGGGCGAAAGCATTATTGCCTACGGAAAATGGGTGGAACATCCCAAATTCGGCACCCAATTTCAATGCGAATACTACGAGCCTCATTTTGAGCAGGATACGGCATCCATTTATAAATTTTTATCCAGCGGATTCATCCGTGGCGTCGGTCCTGCCACAGCGAAAAAAATCGTGGACAAATTTCAGGAAGAAACCCTGGAAATCATTGAAAAATATCCCGAACGGTTATCCGAAATTTCAGGGATTTCTCTGCCGAAGGCAATGGATATCCACAGAGATTATATGAAAAAAATCGAAGTGCAGAATGTGGTGTCCTACTTTATGAAATTCGGCCTTTCCCCCACTATTGCGGTAAAAGTGTATAACACGCTGGGCAGCGGTGCCATTAAACTCTGCAATCAGAATCCTTACATCATCTGCGAAAAGGTGGAAAAAATCGGATTTTTAACGGTGGATAAAATTGCCGAAGAAATGGGAATCCCCAAAAATTCCATGGAGCGTCTCAAATCAGGCGTGATATACTTGATGTATCAGGTAGCTTACAACGGACACACTTGTTTCCCGAAAGAAGAACTTGTTACCGAGGCGAAAACACTTTTGGACGTAGGCGAAACCGAAGTGGAAAACACGCTGTCCCTGCTTTTAATGGAAGGCAGATTGATTAACGTGAAAAAAGAGGATATCATCTTTTATTCCCTACCCCATTTTTACTTAGCAGAAAGCTATATTGCTGCAAGACTTCAGATTCTAAAGCAAAGCAAATGTGAGAATTTATCCAACAAGCTGAATATTGATGACCTTTGCGATGTTTCCCTTTCCGAAGAACAAAAAGAAGCCATCACCGAAGCCTTAAAACAAAAAGTGTTTATCATCACAGGAGGCCCCGGAACGGGAAAAACCACGGTAATCAAAAGCTTACTGACTGCCTTTGATGCCTTAAATAAAAAAGTGATTTTAGCTGCTCCCACCGGCCGTGCCGCCAAACGGATTTCGGAAGTGACGGGCAAAAACGCCAAAACCATTCACCGTCTGCTGGAAGTAACCCATTCAGGCGGAGACCGTCCTCAGTTTGAGAGAAATGAACAGAATCCCCTGCGGTGCGATGTGGTGATTGTGGACGAAATGTCCATGACGGATTCCTTATTGTTTGAGTCCTTTCTTCGGGCATTTACCGAAAAAACCAGAATTATTATGGTGGGAGACTGTGATCAGCTTCCACCCGTGGGTGCAGGAAATGTGCTAAAAGATATGATTGCATCGGGTGTGATTCCCACCATCAGCTTTCACCAGATTTTCCGTCAGGAAAACACTTCACGAATTGTAGAAAACGCTCACCGTATTTTAAACTTCGAAGAACCCCTTTATAATGAAGAAAACAGCGACTTTTTCTTTGTGGGAAGTCCAAACGGAGAAGATACGGTTGCAACCGTTTGTGATTTGGTGGAAAACCGTCTGCCCAACTTTTTAAATATCTCTCCCGATAAGATTCAGGTATTAACGCCTATGCGAAAGAGTGTGCTGGGTTCAGTGGCTTTAAATAATGCCCTAAAACAAACCTTAAATCCCGTCCGAAAAAACCAACCCCAGAAATCGGCAAACGGGTATGTATTTTCCAAATTTGACCGTGTGATGCAGACCAAAAACGATTACGATATTGAATGGGAAACCGAAGACGGTTACCGCGGGCAAGGCATTTATAACGGAGATATGGGTGTGATTACCGATATCGACTTAGAAAATAAAGAAATGACCATCCTCTTTGATGAAGATAAAATTGTCTGCTACGACTTTATGAAATTGGAAAATTTGGAGCTTTCCTATGCGGTAACAGTGCATAAAAGTCAGGGCAGTGAATTTGATGCGGTGGTGATTCCGTTGGTGTACGGTTATCCCCAGCTGATGACACAGAATCTGTTATACACCGCTGTGACCCGCGCCAAAACCTTTGTATGCATTGTGGGACGAAAATCCTGTGTGACGGGAATGATTCACAATAACACCGAACAAAAACGGCACACCAACTTAACAGAATTTTTATTGGAAGCGGAAGAAGTCCCGTTTTAAGAAAGGCCATCTTCTTGTAGGGACAGATGCCCACATCTGTCCGCTCCATTCATTGTACAATTCAAAACACGGGACGGTGTGGGCACCGTCCCCTACAAATAACACAAATACAAAAAAGGATTGGAATCTATTCAAAGATTCCAATCCTTTTCATTTATGCTTTGTAGCGTTATAAGATACTAAAAAATTAGTACATTCCGCCCATTCCGCCCATACCTGCTGCAGGTGCAGCAGCTTCGGGTTCTTTGATATCAGCAACCAGGCTTTCGGTGGTTAATACCATAGAAGCAACAGATGCTGCATTCTGCAGAGCATTTCTGGTTACCTTGGTGGGGTCCACAATACCGGTTTCCAGCATATCCACATATTCTTCGGTTAAGGCATTGTAACCCACGTTTTTCTTCTGGGATAACACTTTATCCACGATAACAGAACCTTCCACACCTGCGTTTTTCGCAATCTGACGAACAGGTTCTTCCAGTGCTTTTAACACGATTTTTACACCGGTTTTTTCGTCGCCTTCGGTTTTTGCAACCAATTTAGCCACTGCGGGCAGAGCATTTAAGAAAGCGGTACCGCCCCCTGCAACAATGCCTTCTTCCACAGCTGCTTTGGTTGCTGCCAAAGCATCTTCAATACGGAGTTTCTTTTCTTTCATTTCGGTTTCGGTTGCAGCACCAACACGGAGCACTGCCACACCACCGGAGAGTTTTGCCAGTCTTTCCTGGAGTTTTTCTTTATCAAATTCAGAAGTGGTTTCCGCAATCTGTGCTTTAATCTGGGAAACTCTTGCTTTGATTGCTTCTTTGTCTCCTGCACCGTCAACAATGATGGTGTTTTCTTTCTGAATTTTTACCTGTTTTGCACGACCTAACTGGAAGATGGTGGTTTCTTTTAAGTCTAAACCTAATTCATCGGAAATCACTTCACCACCGGTTAAAATGGCAATATCCTGAAGCATTGCTTTTCTTCTGTCACCAAAGCCGGGCGCTTTTACGGCAACGCAGGTAAAGGTGCCTCTTAATTTGTTTAATACTAAGGTGGTCAGTGCTTCCCCTTCAATATCTTCTGCCACGATTACCAGTTTTTTACCCTGCTGAACAATCTGTTCCAACAAGGGCAGTAAATCCTGAATGGAGCTGATTTTCTTATCGGTAATTAAAATATATGCATCATCGATGATGGCTTCCATTTTATCAGTATCGGTTACCATATAGGGAGAAATGTAACCACGGTCAAACTGCATCCCTTCCACCACTTCACACATGGTTTCTGCGGTTTTGGATTCTTCCACGGTGATAACGCCGTCTGCAGTTACTTTTTCCATGGCATCTGCAATCAAAGTGCCGATATATTCATCTGCTGCGGAGTTTGCCGCAACTCTTGCGATATCTTCTTTGCCTTTAATTTTTCTGGAATTTTTCTTGATTTCTTCCACAGCGGTAGCAACTGCCAAAGCAATCCCTTTTCTTACGATCATGGGGTTTGCACCTGCTGCAATGTTTTTTAATCCTTCACGAACCAACGCCTGCGCTAACAAAGTAGCGGTGGTGGTACCGTCCCCTGCCACGTCGTTGGTTTTGGTTGCAACTTCTTTTACCAGCTGTGCACCCATATTTTCGAAGGGGTCTTCCAGCTCAATTTCTTTTGCGATGGACACACCGTCATTGGTAATTAAGGGTGCGCCGAATTTTTTATCTAAAACCACGTTTCTGCCTTTGGGGCCTAAGGTAATTTTCACGGTATCAGCCAACTGGTTGATACCACGTTCTAATGCTTTTCTGGCTTCTTCGCCATAAATAATCTGTTTTGCCATTGGTATCTACTCCTTTTTTATCTGTTAAACAATTGTGAAAAAGAACTCTTTGTTGAAGTTCGAATACTAAAAGAATTAGTCTTCCACTTTTGCCAAAATATCTGCCTGACGAAGAACAATGTATTCTACTCCGTCTAATTTCACTTCGGTGCCTGCATATTTATTGGTGATTACTTTATCCCCAACTGCAACTTCCATTTTCACTTCTTTGCCGTCTACCATTCCGCCGGGACCAACTGCAACCACTTCTGCCATCTGGGGTTTTTCTTTGGCAGTCCCTGCTAAAATAATGCCACTTTTGGTGGTTTCTTCTGCTTCTACCATACGGATAACAACTCTGTCACCCAAGGGTTTTAAATTCATGTGTAATTCCTCCGATATACTTTATTTCCATAGGATTTTCGACAATTTTAGCACTCTTTTGGTTAGAGTGCTAATTTATTATAATCGAGGTTTGAAAGAATCGCAATCACAGATAATTATGTTTATTGCAATTTATATTTATATTTCTTTTGTTTTCTTGTTTTTTTGAAGTTTTTTAAAGGTTTCCTGTTTTTGGGAAAATGTGAATAAAACGGCAAACAAAAAAGGAGAGCAAATTGCTCTCCTTTTTCAGATGTAATCTTAACCGCCGTAATACGGATTCGGATAATTGTTAACAACTTTTTGCACTTCTTTCGCTTCGAGAAGAGGTTCGGTAATCAAATCTGCAAACAACAAGTAAACTAAAATCATTGCAACAACGGACAAGAAGAAAGCGTACAGCTGTTTATCTTTGTCTAAGTTACAAATATCGCTTAAGTTTGCCATAATCATCAGCATGCCAAAGATGTAGCCGATACCGGAAAGAATGAGACCCCAAGATAAACCAACCATTGCTGCCCCGGAATTCATAAAGAACCCTTTATAGGCAATACCTTTATCGTCACCGGTGAAAAGCAAAGCGAAGAGTATGCCAACTACAATAAAGGGAACTGCGATATAACCACCTACAGCAGTTGCTTTCAGCGCTTCGTCAAATGTAATGTTGCCCTTGAACATCTTGATAAACGCCATCAGAATTCCGGCGAAAGCCAGATTCAATGCAGCAACACTGATCAGGCCAACCAAAATTACCACAAATACATTGATTTCATAGGCAAAATAAGGATTGTCCTTATAGATATCGTTGAACTGGCAAGCAAAAACAATCATTAACAAGGTGATTGCAATTGCCTGAATGCCAATCAGAATGAATGCATGAATTCTGGTGCCACTTTTGATAAAATCAGAAGCTGCGGAAGCCGGTTTTTTAAATAGATTTAAAAACAGATTCCAAACGTCTTTCATAGCGGTGCCGAATGCACTGGGAGCTTTCGGAGCTGCAGGTGCATAATAACCGCCACCCATGGGTGCTGCGCCGGGTGCAGGTTGATAGCCACCGGGAGCTTGCTGATAGCCCGCCTGAGGAGCTTGCTGATAGGGGGCCTGAGGAGCTTGCTGATAGGGCGTCTGAGGAGCTGCCTGATAAGGCGTCTGAGGAGCTGCCTGATAAGGTGCCTGAGGTGCTGCTTCGGGAGCCGCCTGAGGTGCTGCTTCAGGTGCTGCCTGAGGTGCTGTATTTACTTCATTGGCAGCGCCGGGACAAGCACAAACTTCACCATCTGCCAGCTGTTTGCCGCAATACTTACAAAATGCCATAATGATAACCTCCTATGGTCAAAATGAATATATGATATTTTTTATGCAAATCATTGAAAATTTATGCTTGTTTTTGAATGCTTTCAGCGGATGAAAAGCTACTAAAAAGCACCAAAAAATATCAAAACGATACCAAAAATGCATACAATTTTCTTGGTTTCATCATAGCATACCCCCCTAAAAAAGTCAAGCATTTTCCCAAAATATTCCCCACGTCACCAAAATGTTATCTTCCTGTAACAAAAAAACTGTGGGATTGGCAAATTCGCCAATCCCACAGACTTTTTTTATGCAATATTACAGTAACAAAATTATGCTAATCTTGCTTTTAAATTTTCCAGTTCAGCTGCTAATTCTTTGGGCAGTCTGTCACCGAATTTTGCGAAGAATTCGCCGATACCTTTGGTTTCTTCTAACCAAACTTCTTTATCAACGCTTAACAGTTCGTCTAATACTTCGTCAGCAATATCTAAACCGGTTAAGTCTAAATCTTCTTTCTTGGGCAGGTAACCGATTGCAGTTTCTACTGCATCAACTTCGCCTGCACATCTTGCTAAGATCCAGTTTAACACACGAACGTTGTCACCAAATCCGGGCCAGATGAATTTGCCGTCTGCATTGGTTCTGAACCAGTTAACGTGGAAGATTAAGGGCAGTTTGTCAGTTTTGGTGCCCATATCTAACCAGTGCTGGAAGTAGTCACCCATATTGTAACCACAGAAGGGAATCATAGCCATGGGGTCACGACGAACTACGCCAACTGCACCTGCAGCTGCAGCAGTGGTTTCAGATGCCATGGTAGCACCCATGAATACACCGTGGTTCCAGTTGAAGGACTGGTATACCAGGGGAGCAGTTTTTGCACGTCTGCCGCCAAATACGATTGCGGACAGGGGTACACCTGCGGTGGATTCAAATTCGGAAGAAATGCAGGGGCACTGACAAGCAGGAGCGGTAAATCTGGAGTTGGGATGTGCACCTTTTACGCCGGATTCGGGAGTCCAGGGGTTACCTAACCAGTCGGTACCGGTTGCAGGAGCGTCACCGTCCATACCTTCCCACCATACAGTGTTGTCATCTTTTAGGAACACGTTGGTGAAGATGGTGTTTTTCATGGTAGTAGCCAATGCATTGGGGTTGGTTTTGTTGGAGGTACCGGGAGCAACGCCGAAGAAACCAGCTTCGGGGTTCATAGCCCACAGTCTGCCGTCTTCACCAACACGGATCCAAGCGATATCATCACCTACGGTGTATACTTTGTAACCTTTTAAGATAGCAGGAGGAATTAACATTGCTAGGTTAGTTTTACCACAAGCAGAGGGGAACGCTGCAGCAATGTATTTCACTTCGCCTTTGGGATTTTCTAAGCCTAAGATGAGCATGTGTTCTGCCATCCAGCCTTCTTTTCTGCCCAGGTAGCTTGCAATTCTTAATGCTAAGCATTTTTTACCTAAGAGAACGTTTCCGCCGTATGCGGAGTTGATGCTCCAGATGGTGTTGTCCTGGGGGAAATGCATAATATATCTTTCATCGGGGTTTACATCTTTACAAGCGTGTAAACATTTGGTGAAATCTGCGCTGTCACCCAGCTGTTTTTCAGCCTGGATACCAACACGGGTCATAATAGCCATGTTTAATACAACATAGATGCTGTCGGTGATTTCAACACCAACTTTGGAGAAAGGAGAGCCTAACACGCCCATGATGAAAGGAATTACATACATGGTTTTGCCTGCCATGGAACCGTCGAATAATTTGCCTAATTTTTCGTAAGCAGCTTTGGGGTCCATCCAGTTGTTGGTGGGGCCTGCTTCTTCTTCGCTGGTTGCACAGATGAAGGTTCTGTCTTCTACACGAGCAACGTCATTCTGAGCAGTTCTATGATAAAAACATCCGGGTAATTTTTCCTGGTCCAAACGGATCATTTCGCCGGATTTGCAGGACTGTTCTCTTAAGCTTTCCAGCTGTGCTTCGGAACCGTCAATCCATACTACATTAGCGGGTTTTACCAGGTTTTTCATTTCTTCAACCCAGCTTAACACAAATTTGTTGTCAGTCATCGTAATAACTCCTTTTTCATTCTATAATAAACTATATTTTTAATCAATTCCAAGGGTAGCATTTTTGGAAAAATCCTATTCCCACCCATTATACCACCACTATACCACACTTTTTTTCATTTGGCAAGTGTTTTTTTTATTTTTTTGTATTTTTTTGGTTTCTTTTGGTTTCTTTTGGTTATCTTTGATTTTGTTTGTTTCGAGGGGCGCAGCCAATTCAATCTCTTATCTTCCCTACTCACACATCAAGTCGCTTAACTTGCAGAAATCCGAAAGAGAAAGCTTTTCGCCACGGACGGTTTCAGACAATCCGCAAGCGGTAATCAAACCCACTGCTTCCTCACGGGACAACGAGAAACCTTGCATCAGACAATTTGACAAAGTTTTTCTTCTGTTGGAAAATGCCACCTTCACCACCGAAAAGAAATGTTTTTCGTTTTTGGGGGCAACTGCTTTTTCATCTCGGAAGGATAATTTCATTACTGCAGAAGTTACCTTAGGAACGGGGTCGAACGCTTCAGGCGGCACAGTAAACAGAAGTTCGGTATCACAATGATAATTGCAAAACACCGAAATGGCACCGTAATCTTTTTGGGTATGGTCTGCACAGATTCGTTTTGCCACTTCCAACTGCACCATCACAGTTAAGCTTTTTAATCCGCAGGGATTTTCCACCAATTTGGTGATGATAGGCGTGGTGATATAGTAGGGCAAATTTGCCACCACAATCATATGGTCGGTAACAATTTTAGATAAATCGGTTTCCAAAATATCGGCATTGATAATGGTAAAATTATCACGATGCCCGTGTTTTTTCACCAGATTATGATACAAACGGTCATCAATTTCCACGGCGACCACATTTCTGGCACGTTCCACCAGCAAATCGGTCACAGCACCCAATCCGGGCCCGATTTCCAGAACATCGGTATCTTTGTTTACCCCTGCTTGCGTTACAATATTATCAATCACCGAATCATCCTGCAAAAAATTTTGACCCAGTGATTTTTTTGCCACAATTTTTGCCATACCGTTTCCTTCCTCTCTGTCTGTTTACAAAAAATTCCTAAAATTCCCTTGTATACATCATAACACAAAACTGTCAATCTGTCAAATAGGAATACAGATATTTTTTAGGAATCCGAATTTTTTTGATGCAAAAAAATCATACTGTAAAGAGTATCAAAATCGGGAGTGAAAAAAATGAAAACAGGGCTGGTTTTAGCAGGCGGAGGTTCTCGTGGTTCCTATCAGATTGGTGTGTGGAAGGCACTACGGGAACTGAACATCCGTCCTGATATTATCACAGGAACTTCGGTGGGGGCTTTAAACGGCGCACTCATCATTCAGAATTCCTACGACACAGCAGTAAATTTGTGGAAAAGCTTAAATACCACGGCAATCTTTGATTTTCCGAAAGAACCGCATTTTTTAGAGTATGCCAAAGCATTTTTCCATCAAGGCGGAATCCAAAGAAACGGCTTGCAGAAACTTCTGAAAAACCATCTTCAGGAAGAAAAAATCCGTGCCTCTCAGATTCCCCTGGGAATGGTATTGGTAAAAAAACAAGACCTTTCTCCCTGTCAGGTGTTTACCGAGGATATCCCTAGTGGAATGTTGCCCGATTACCTGATGGCAACCACTGCCTGCTTCCCTGCTGCTTGTTGCCATAATATCCGGGGAGTTGATTACATCGATGGAGGTTACTCTGATAACTTGCCCATTGCCCTGGCAAAGAAAAAAGGAGCCCACAATGTGATTGCCGTTTGTCTGGACGAATGGGGTACGAAAAAAACGCCCTTTGCCAATGACAGCTCCGTGATTCCCATTTTCCCAAAGTGGGACCTGGGAAACTGGCTTCTGTTCCGCAAGGAAAATACGGAACGCAATATTCGCCTGGGGTATTTGGATGCCATGAAAACCTTTGGCGTATATGAAGGGGATGCGTTCACATTTCAAACAAACACCTTTCGCGTGTTATCCCAAAGAAAACAGGTTGCCCTTGCACGTTGCCGCTATCTGCTGAAAAGAACACAGAATTCTGTTTTCAAAAAATTGTTCCCCGAAGATGCCTCCTCGGAAGCAGTCGTCAAAAATGCCGCAGAAATCACGGCAAGACTGTTAAAGCTAAGCCCCTACCGCATCTATACCGCCGATTCTTTCCTAAAGGAAGTCCGTCGAAAAATACATTGCAGAAGCAAAGGACTACCACGAAATTTCCGCCATATTCGCTCTCATACAGGAGTTTTATCCAAAGAAACAGTCGGAATTTTCCTCTCCACATTTGCATAAAAAAAGCACCCCTGAGGGTGCTTTTTCTTATTTATTTTCTAAATATTCCATGATGGATTTTGCCGCAGTTTTTCCTGCGCCCATGGCAAGAATTACGGTTGCGGCACCGGTTACTGCGTCACCGCCGGCATACACAGCTTCTCGGGAGGTTTTGCCGTTATCATCGGTTACGATACAACCGTGAGAGTTGGTTTCTAACCCCTGGGTGGTACTCTTAATCAGCGGATTGGGAGAAGTACCGATAGACATAATCACCGCATCCACAGGAAGTACAAATTCGCTGTCTTTCTTTTCAACGGGACGTCTTCTGCCGGATTCATCGGGTTCACCCAGCTCCATTTCCACACATTTCATGCCGGAAACAAATTTATTTTCGTCACCCAAAATTTCTTTGGGGTTGCAAAGCACCTTAAAGTGGATACCTTCTTCCATCGCGTGTTCCACTTCTTCTTTACGGGCAGGCATTTCATCTAAAGAACGACGGTACACAATATACACGTTTTCCGCACCCAGACGCTTTGCACAACGGGCAGCGTCCATTGCCACGTTACCGCCGCCTACCACTGCCACGTTTTTCGCGTGCAGAACGGGAGTTTTTGCATCTTCCCGATAGGCTTTCATCAGGTTCACACGGGTTAAAAACTCGTTGGCGGAATACACACCGTTTAAGTTTTCGCCGGGAATCTTCATAAATCTGGGAAGACCTGCACCGGAGCCGATAAACACAGCGTCAAACCCTTCCTCAAACAATTCGTCAACTGCTAAGGTTTTCCCAACAACTACGTTGGTTTCAATTTTAACGCCAATCTGTTTTAATTTTTCAATTTCAGCCTGTACAATGGCTTTAGGCAGACGGAATTCAGGAATTCCGTATACCAACACACCGCCTGCAACATGCAATGCTTCAAACACGGTAACGTCGTAGCCTCCTTTAGCTAAGTCGCCGGCACAGGTAAGTCCTGCAGGACCGGAACCGATTACTGCCACTTTTTTGCCGTTGGATTTGGTGTCAAGGTGTTCTTCCTTGCTGTGTTCACGGTGCCAGTCTGCCACAAAACGTTCCAATCTGCCGATAGCAACGGGTTCCCCCTTAATGCCACGAACACATTTTGCTTCGCACTGCACTTCCTGGGGACAAACACGTCCGCACACTGCAGGCAACGAAGTGGATTTGTTTAAAATCTGATAAGCACCTTCTAAGTCTTCTTCTTTAATCTTCTGGATAAAAGCCGGAATATCAATGGCAACGGGACATCCGCCCACACAAGGTTTATGCTTACAACCCAGGCAACGTTCCGCTTCGTCTTTTGCCTGTTCTAAGGTGTAACCCAAGGCTACCTCAGAGAAATTTTTATTACGGATATCCGCCTCCTGATGAGGCATGGGATTTTTTTGTAAAGACATATTCGGCATCTTAGTTTACCCCCTTAAAGAGATTACAGCTTTCTTCGTGACGGTGACGTTCAAAGCCATGATACATACGGGAACGCTGGATTGCTTCATCAAAATCCACCAAATGACCGTCAAAATCGGGGCCATCCACACAAGCAAACTTGGTTTCGCCGCCAACAGTCAGTCGGCAACCGCCGCACATACCCGTTCCGTCAATCATCACGGGATTCATGCTAACGGTGGTTTTTACGCCGTATTCTTTGGTTAATTTACAAACAAACTTCATCATAATAAGCGGACCGATTACAATCACTTCATCGTATTGTTCACCGCTTTCAATAAGGGCTTTCAATGCATCGGTTACTAAGCCTTTTTCTCCATAAGAACCGTCATCGGTCATCATGCAGAGGCGGCTGCTCACTGCCTTGAATTCATCTTCTAAAATCACTAAATCCTTGTTTCGAAATCCAACCACGGAATGCACTTCGGTGCCCTGTTTGTGCAGTGCTTTGGCAATGGGATATGCAATGGCACAACCTACGCCGCCGCCCACAACAGCCACTTTCTTTAAACCTTCAATCTTGGTGGGAACACCCAAAGGACCTACAAAATCATGGAGATATCCGCCCTCGGGAATGTGGTTGAGCATTTCGGTGGATTCCCCAACTACCTGGAAAATCACGGTTACGGTGCCGTTTACGGGATCCGTATCCGCAACGGTTAAAGGAATACGTTCGCCGTTTTCATCCACTCTTAAAATGATAAACTGACCGGGCAATGCTTTTTTTGCAACGCGGGGAGCTTTCACCGCAATTCTGGTCACGGTGGGATTTAACTCTTCCCGTTTTTGAATTTGAAACATCTAAAAAACCTCACTTTCGTATTCAAATGAATACCAACCTGTTTCATTTTTAAGGGAAAATGATGCGTTTTTTTCTTTTGCAAAGGCAAAATCTTCCAATAATATTTTCTTTATTTCAGTATAACACATAAGGATGCAATTTGTAAAGTTTTTTTTTAAAATTGGAAACTTTTTTCTTCCTTTTGATTATTTCCAAAAAGGGATAGAAATAATACATTATATAATTGACAGAATAAAAATATTATGTTATACTATAATGACTATTATTATATGTTCGGAAAAATTAAGAATCGGAGGATTATTGTGGCAAAAAAGAAAACACTGAAGGTAATTCCCTTAGGAGGACTTCATGAGATCGGAAAGAACCTGACCGCTATCGAGTACGGTGATATCGGTATTTTAATTGATTGCGGAGTTGCCTTTCCGGATGAGAATATGCTGGGTGTTGACCTGGTAATTCCTGACTATTCGTATATTATTAAAAATCAACATAAATTTAAAGCGTTGGTGTTAACCCATGGTCATGAGGACCATATCGGTGGAATTCCCTATCTTATGAAAGATTGTTCCATTCCCGTGTTTGGCACCAAGCTGACCATCGGTCTTGTAAAATTCAAGTTAAAAGAGCACAATCTGCTCACAAAAGTTGCCTTAAATCAGGTAACTGCAGGAGACACCCTGAAATTTGGCGACATCACCGTGGAATTTATCCATACCAACCATTCCATTGCGGATTCGGTTGCCATTGCAGTACACACCCCCGAAGGCATTATTCTGCACACCGGGGACTTTAAAATAGATACCACTCCCGTGACGGGAAATATGATTGACTTAGCACGATTCGGCCAACTGGGTAAACAGGGTGTGACCCTTTTAATGAGTGAATCCACCAACGCAGAGCGCCACGGCTACACCCAGAGTGAACGCTCGGTGGGAAAAGCTTTAAATGATATTTTCATCACCAATCCCAAAAAGAGAATCATCATTGCCACTTTTGCATCCAACGTGCACCGTGTGCAACAGATTATTGATGCTTCCGTCCGTTATAACCGTAAAGTTGCGGTATCGGGCAGAAGTATGGAAAATGTGGTGCAGGTTGCTCAGGAGCTGGGCTATATGAAGATTCCCAAAGGCACCTTAATTGATATTGATAATATTAAAAACTATAACAATGAGCATTTAACCATTATCACCACCGGAAGTCAGGGAGAGCCTATGAGCGGTTTGCACCGTATGGCATTCTCTGCCCATCGGAAAGTGGAAATTACTTCCAACGACTTGGTAGTGTTAAGCGCAAATCCCATTCCGGGCAATGAAAAATTAGTTTCCACCGTAGTGAACGAGTTATTCAAACGCGGTTCCTCAGTGGTGTACGATAACTTAGCGGATGTGCATGTTTCAGGTCACGCCTGTCAGGAAGAATTAAAACTGATATTGGCACTGACCAAGCCCAAATACTTTATGCCCATCCACGGGGAATATAAGCACTTGATTCATCATAAAAACCTGGCGATGGAAGTGGGCATTCCCGAAGACCGTATTCACATTCTTCAGTTGGGAAATGTGTTGCAGGTATCCAAAACACAAGTAAAACCTGCAGGTAGTGTGCCCTCGGGTAAAGTGTTTGTGGCAGGGTTATCGGTAGGCGATGTGGGTAACATTGTGCTTCGTGACAGAAAGCATTTATCTCAGGACGGGCTCATTGTGATCGTGGTGTCATTATCTGCCGAAACCGGTCAGATTCTTTCCGGTCCCGACATTATTTCCCGCGGTTTTGTGTATATGAGAGACAGCGAGGATTTAATGGAAGAAACCCGTCAGGTTGCCAAAGAAGCATTAGAAGCAATGCTCCAAAGAAAAGTGACCGACTGGGCATCCTTAAAAAATGAAATGCGTTCTCAGGTGAGTACCTATTTAACAAAAAAAACCAAGCGTTCTCCTATGATTCTCCCCATTATTATGGAAGTGTAACTGAAAAAAAGAACAAACGAGGATACTGTTATGAAACAACTGCGACTGGCGTTAGCCGTAATAGTTTGCAAATTACTCATCGTGGCAGGAAAGCTGATGGGCACCAAAAGCTCTTCCGCACCGGGCAGAATTGCCTTAAAGATTTGTCCCCAGGCGTTAGAACTGCTTGCACCCAAAGTGAAAGAAAAAATTATCTGTGTGCTGGGTACCAACGGAAAAACCACCACCAACAATATGATTAACACCTTCGTCACAGAATCGGGGCACACCGCAGTGTGTAATACGGTGGGTGCCAATATGCTGGACGGAATTGCCACAGCTTTTATCAGTACTGCAGGGCTGTTTGGCTCCCTGAAGGCAGACTATGCTGTGCTGGAAATTGATGAAGCCAGTGCTAAAATCGTGTTTGATTATCTGACACCTGACGTGATTGTAATCACCAACCTGTTCCGTGATCAGATGGACCGTTACGGTGAAATCACCGAAACGTTGGAACAGCTGAAAATCGCTGTAAAAAAAGCACCCAATGCAACGCTCGTGTTAAACGGGGATGACCCCATGTGCGCTTCTTTCACCAAGAGTGTGGAGAATCCTCACGTGATTTTTGGTGTTTCGGAAGAAACCAATCAGCCCAAAACCGAAACCAAAGAAGGAAGAACCTGTCTGTTTTGCGGAAGCGAATTGTCTTACAACTTCTATCACTATAACCAGTTGGGAGATTTCTTCTGCGAAGGGTGTGATTTCAAACGTCCCGAACCCGATTTTAGCGCAAGCAACGTGGAGCTTTCACCCACCCTTTCGTTCCTGCTAAACGGCAAGCAAGAAGTAAAAACCCCCTTATTGGGATTCTATAATTTATACAATGCGCTGGCGTCCATTGCGGTGGCAGAAACCGTGAACTTAAAAATTCATAACTATACCGAAATTTTTGCCGATTACGAAACCCAGACTGCCCGCATGGAAGAATTTTTCTTAGAAAAACCGGTCATTTTGAACTTAGCAAAAAATCCCGCAGGCTTCAATCAGGCGATTGCTACCTTAAAAAATGACCCCCGTAAAAAAGCGGTTGTGGTCGGCATCAACGATATGCCCTCCGACGGCATAGATATTTCCTGGCTTTACGATGTGGATTTTGAACTGTTATCCGACTGCGTGGCACACGGTGCCGCAGGAAAACGATGCCACGATATGGCGGTTCGCTGGTTCTATGCAGATGTGGAAGACGTGAAGGTGAATGAAAATCCTGTCACACTGGGTCTGGAATTGTTGGAAACCGACTGCGAAGTGGTTTACCTTCTGGTGAATTATACTTTGATTTTTGATGCCAAGAAAGAACTGCTAAAAGCAGAAAAAGCATTTGGAAAAACCATTCAGAAAGGGGAAGTATGATGAAACTGACATTACTGCATTTATTCCCCGAACTTTTGAATTTATACGGCGACCGGGGAAACATGAAAGTATTTGAAAAACGGTGCCGTCTCCGTAACATTGAATTAGAGGTGATTTCCCTCCCCTTTTCGGAAGAAATCGACTTGACAGATGTAGATATTGTTTATTTAGGTGGCGCAAGTGAAAAAGACTTGCAAAAAATTGCAGAAAAACTAAAAAACCATCGGGAAGAATTGCTTCGCTACCGTGATGAGGAAGGTGTTCTCTTAGCGGTGGCAACGGGATTCCCCCTGCTGGGACATTCCTTTGTGGCAGAAGGTGCTGTCCACGAAGGGCTTGGGCTTATTCCCATGACCACCGAAGCCGGAGCAGAAAAGCTGATCGGCAATGTGGCTGTTGATTCTCCTTTGGGGATTCTGGCAGGCTTTGAAAACCACACGGGAAGAACTCGTCTGGCACCCGGCGCTGACCCCTTGGGAACCGTTTTAAGCGGTCACGGCAACAACGGGGAAGACCAAACGGAAGGTGCCATCGTAAAAAGCTTTATCGGCACGCACCTTTCCGGTCCGCTCCTGCCAAAAAATCCGGAAGTGTGCGACTTGCTCATCGGAAAAGCAATCCAAAAAAAATACGGTTCGTTCCCGGAGCTTGCTCCCATTGCATGCGAACATGAAAAACTTGCGAAAGGATATGTCTTAAACTATGGTAACCGAACTCACAAAAGATAGATACGAAGAATACGAAGAATTTAATAAAAATCATCCTAAGGGGCACTTTATGCAGTCTGTTCTCTGGGCTCAGATGAAACCGGACTGGAAAAACGTGATTTTAATCTGTACCGATAGCAACAATAAAATCAAAGGCGCTATGAGCGTGTTAATCCGTCCCGTTCCCGTCATTAAAAGAACCATTATGTATTCTCCCAGAGGTCCCGTTTGCAATTTGGACGATAAGGAAACCTTAAAAGAACTATACGACGGGATTAAAAAACTTGCCAAAAAACATAAGGCATACGTATTCAAGGCAGACCCGGACGTAAAATGCGATAACGAAGCATTCAAACAAAATTTAACCGATGCCGGCTTTAAAATCATTCCCGGAAGCAAAAACTTTGAAGGGATTCAGCCTTGCTTTGTGTTCCGTCTGGACGTGGCAGGAAAAACCGAAGAAGAAGTATTTGATATTTTTCATTCCAAAACCCGTTACAACATCCGTCTTTCCGTGAAAAAAGGCGTAACTGTCCGTTTAGGCGGCAAAGAAGACGTAAAAGACTTCCAGCGTTTGATGGAAGAAACCGGTCTTCGTGACGAATTTGTGGTACGTCCTGCTTCCTATTTTGAAAAAATGCTGGATGTTTACGGAGACAATGCCCGTCTGTATATGGCGGATTTTGAAGGGAAACCCATCGCAGGTACCCTTGCCATCTACTACGGCAACAAAGTGTGGTACTTATACGGTGCATCCGGCAATGCATACCGTAACGTGATGCCCAACTATCAGCTCCAGTGGGAAATGATTCGCTGGTCCATTGAAAAAGGCTGCGATATTTACGATTTCCGTGGCGTGTCCGGTGATTTGAGCGAAGACAACCCCTTATATGGTCTGTATCGCTTCAAAAAAGGCTTCAACGGTGAATTTACCGAATTCCTAGGCGAAATTGAAGTGGTCTTCTCCCGCTTTACCAACTGGGCGGTACACCGCGGTGAACAAATTTTCAGAGAAATGCGCAGAAAACGTTATCTCCGCAAAAAAAACAAAGCATAAGGAATTTATTATGAAAATCAGATTACAGTTTGAAAAAAATATGCCCTATATTTCCCATCTGGATTTGATGAAGGCAGTGCAGAAAATTCTAAAACGCACAGGCCTTCCCTTAAAATACTCGGAAGGATTTAATCCCCATATGGTATTAAATATTGCAAATCCGCTGCCCTTAGGCATTGTGGGAAAACAGGAGTTTCTGGATTTTGAATTAAAAACCGATTCCCTCTCCTTCGGTGAAGTGAAGGAAAAGCTCCGTTTGGCAAGTCCCGAAGGAATTGTGCCCGTGGAAATTTACACCGAAAATTTAAAGAAATTCAACGATACTCACAATGCGGAATACAGTATTACCATCCGCACCTGCGAAAAAGAAAAAATCCGTGACTTTTTAGCACAGGAAACCATTCCTTTTGAAAAATTCTCCAAAGGGAAAACCAAAACCATTGATTTAAAAGAACTCATGTTCCGCTACGAATTAACCGACACCGAAGAAGGAGTGAACCTCTCCTTAAACTGTGCCTGCGGAAACGAAAAAACCTTAAATCCCCTGCTTTTAAAGAAAGCAATGACAGACAGCGGTATCCAAATCACCGCATTTTTAGCAACCAGACTTGGTTTTTATGACAAGGACGGCAACGGTTTTGCCTCCTAAAAATACATAACAGAACGGTGGTGAATCCCCCAAATGAAAATATTACTGGCATCCATGAAAATGGATATCGGCGGTGCTGAAACTCATATTTTAGAACTGGCAAAAGGACTGGTGGCAGCAGGTCACACGGTACAAGTCATTTCCGAAGGCGGTATTTTTGAGGACGAGCTGAAAAAATGCGGCATTGAGCATACCTATGCTCCCCTCTCCTCCAAAGCGCCCAAGGATATTATCACTTCTTACAAAACCATGAAAGAACTGATCCAAAAAGAACAGTTCGACATTGTGCATTCTCATGCCAGAATTCCCAATCTCATTGTACATATGCTGAAGAAAAAACTGAAATTCGGTTTTGTATCCACCCTGCATTTTGCCTTTACCAAAAATTCTTTTGTGAAAAAATTCACCGTTTGGGGAGATAAATGTTTGGTTGTGTCGGATGACTTAAAGCGTCACTTAATCCGAAACAGCAAAATGAAAAGTAAGGATATCACCATCACTGTCAACGGCATTAACGAAAAGGAATTTGTTGGAGTAAAGCCTGACCGTGAGCTCATGAACGAATTAGGAATCAAAGAACACTCCAAAAAAATCGTTTGCGTGTGCCGTTTGGAAAAGGGAAACTGCGACAGTGCGTATCTGCTTTTACAACGTGCAGAAGAATTAAACCGCAAATTAAAAGACGTGCAGATTGTGATTGTTGGTGACGGAGATGCCTACGAGGAACTTTCCCAAAAAGCAGAAGAAATCAACCGCACTTTAACAAACCGCACCGTCATTATGGCAGGCAAACGAAACGATGTGAACAAAATTATTGCATTGGCAGACGTGTTTGTGGGAATTTCCCGTGCAGCATTGGAAGCAATGGCAGCAGGAAAAATCGTGGTATTGACAGGTAGCTACGGTCATCACGGCATCCTTACCGTGAAAGATTTCTCCAATATGAGAAGCACCAACTTTACCTGCCGTGGCTTGGAAGCTCCCACCGAGAATAAACTGGTACGTGCCATCTGCGATGCCTACCGAATGGAAAAAAATCTGAAAGAAGAAACCGTTTCGGGCTTACAGAATTTGGTGTTGACCGAATATTCTGCCAAACGAATGACCGAGGATGCCATCGGCGTGTATCAACAGCTTCTTTTTGAACTGAAAAAGAGCGATATTGTTCTTTCCGGCTATTACGGGTTCCGTAACTCCGGTGATGATGCCATTTTAAAGAAAATTATCAAAGATATCAGAGAATACGACCCGGATATGGGCATCACCATTTTATCCAACCGCCCCGGCGATACCAAACGAAATTATCAGGTAAATGCCGTAAGTCGCTGGAATCTGTTTGCCATCCGTAAAGCGTTAAAAGAATCCCGTCTGTTTATTTCGGGAGGAGGAAGCATTATCCAGGATGCCACCTCCACCAAATCTTTGCTTTACTATCTCACCTTAATCCGCATGGCAAAAAAACAGAATAACAAAGTGATGCTCTATGCCAACGGTATCGGTCCTGTGAACAAAAAACAAAACTTAAAACGCACCAAAAATGTTTTAAATCGGGTGGACGTGATTACCCTTCGGGAAGAAGACTCTCAGGATTTGTTGAACGAATGGGGTATCATTTCTCCCAAAACCGCAGTGACCTGCGACCCTGTTCTTGCCTTGACCGATATTAACACCGAACAGGCAGATTCCCTGCTGTACCGCTACGATTTAAACGGAAAACCCTATGTGATGGTGTCCCTTCGTGAGTGGAAAACCGTTCCCCTCTTTGAAGCAGAACTGCTGGATGCCTTAAAAGACATTAAGAAAAAACACGGCTGCGAATTGCTCTTTGTTCCGATGCAGTTCCCTCAGGATGTGGCACTCAACCAAAAATATGCAAAACTGACCAACTCCCCCTGTGTTACCAAACGGCTTTCGGCAGACACCTGTATCGCTTTGGCACAATCTTCTCTGTTTGCTGTGGGGATGAGACTCCATCTTCTGATTTATGCCTTCACCGCCAATGTGCCTGCCATCGGTCTTGCTTATGACCCCAAGGTGCAAAGCGTGATGAAATATTTTGGGCAGGATACCTGCATGGGCCTTTTAGAATTCACCAGAATGAGCTTTTCTTCCAAAGCAGACAGAATCATTGCCAATCGGGAACGGATTCGCACCGATTTAGCTGTCCGCCTGCACGAACTTCGGGAACGCAATAAAATCAATATTGATTATGTGATTAAACTGTTAGAAGAAAAATAATATTAAAATCCGTACTCCATGTGAGTACGGATTCTCTTTTTTCAAAAATATCTTGGTTTATCTTGACAACATCTTAAAAATTTGATAAACTATGAAAGATTCCAATACGGAGTGGTATCGAAGTGGTCATAACGGACATGACTCGAAATCATGATGCCCCTTGAGGGACGTGGGTTCGAATCCCACCCACTCCGCCACCATTTGGCAACCCCTCATCAAAAAAAGAAGGGGTTGTCTTTTTTTCTGCTCCTGTGTTGATATTTTTAAGGTATTCCAAAGAATATTTTGGTGCATAACCATCAAGTTTAAGGTGAATTGCTATTGCCAATATAACCCTTTCATCATCTCCAATTTCTATCTCTTTAATGTCTATATGGTCTATCATATAATTAAAAAATACTTTTAATTGCTCTCTTGAAAGGTCTTGGAAATCTCTGTATGTAATGTCTTGGTGTGATAAATCAAATTGCTTTCTCAACTCTTTTTCTTCTTGTGAAATATCAATGCTTTCATACAATTCAAGTTGATTGTTTTGAAGTGTTATTTGACTTAAAACACTTTGTAATTTTTCTTTATATACATTTATAATTTCTTGCTATGCTTTTGATTATTGATAGAACACAGAAACTATATCATTCACTTTTAATCATTTAAAAGCATAATAAGATGGTTTTTCAGTTCTGTCAAATTAAAAAGCAACCCATTTGAAAAGGTTGCTTAAAACATTATAGCATAGATAATTTATCACTTGACTGTTCTAGCAAGACAATCAACAGCATCATCTTTGGTAGCAACAAAGAAAATATCATTACCTTTATTGCTTTCATAAATAAAGTCCTTTAATGGTTTGCTTGTGTATTTTGAGAAATCACCCCAAATAGCAATCTTTGCTTGATAATTTATAAACTTTTGTAAAATCTCTCCAGCAAGACCTGAACTCAAGACAAAAAACTCATCAACAATAGCATTTTTATCTATGGCAATTAAATTGGTTTCTGTTTCATATTTTGCTGTCATTATCAAATCTAAACTTGATTGAACATCAGTAATCACTTTGTCATTACTAGTTATAATTGCTACTGTTTTACTTGATTTTGCTACTTTTTCAATATTCATAAAAAATTACCTCCATATTGATTATAACACAGAATGCAATTAAAGTAAATAGATTATGAATATAAATAAATCTTTTTCAAGTCTTGTCTTTC
>JAFYVF010000099.1 GCA_017549265.1 Clostridia bacterium | reverse complement strand
GATGCTTTGCTCACATTAAAACGTGCTATCTATCGTGCGTGTAATGCAAACTTGCCTTTTGGTATTTTAACAGGAGTCCGCCCCTCTCAGACAGCGCTGAAATTTTCAGAAAATGTTATTGACGGTTTATCTTCTGTGTATCTTGTTTCTCCCGAGAAATCCAAAGTAATGGAGCAATGTGCCAATCAGGTTCTTACAACCAAAGCAACATTATCCCCAAAAGAAATTTCTCTATATATTCACATTCCGTTTTGTCCCACAAGATGCGGTTACTGTTCTTTCACGCTGGAGTATCTAAAACCCTATTCCTTGCTGATTGATGATTATTTTACCGCCCTTGTTACTGAGATTCGTGCAGTTATGGAAACCATAGCGGAATATGGTCTTACCTTAAACAGTGTGTATGTCGGCGGTGGTACCCCTACCGTATTAACCGAAAAACAGTTAGAACAGTTAATTGGCACTGTATTGTCATTTCAGATTCCCAAGGAATTTTCGGTGGAAGCAGGACGTGCTGACACCATTACTTATGAAAAACTATCCGTGTTATCCCAAATGGGAGTGAACCGCATCAGTATCAATCCTCAGACTTTAAACCAAACCACTTTGGACAGAATTGGAAGACGCCATAGCGTTGAAGAATTTTTAAATGCCTATGAAATGAGCAGAAAATTTAATTTTGACACGGTCAATACTGATTTAATTGCAGGGCTACCCGGTGAAAGTTATTCGGATTTTAAACATTCTTTAGACGGAATCCTAAAACTTTCTCCTGAGCATATTACCGTACATACCTTGTGTAAAAAACGAACCTCAGACCTTCGGATGCAATCCGATTTAGAGCAGTATCAGGAAGCGGAAAAAATGCTTCGTTATTCCTATGAGATGCTGGAGCCGACCTATGAACCTTACTATATTTACCGTCAGAAGAATGCGGTGGCAGGTCTGGAAAATATCGGTTTTATGAGAAATGGCAAGGCATGTAACTATAATATTTTTATGATGGAAGAAATTTCTTCTGTGGTGGCAGTTGGTGCAGGAGGCACTTCCAAGTTTACCGATTTTGCTACCAAAAAACCGTTTTCCAAACTTCGTACCGACAAGCAGCCGGAACGGTATATGAGAGACTTAGATGAGATTATCAAAGAGAAGCAAACTTTTTTAAGAGAGGGAAGCCCTCTTTTATAGAAATGGAGAGAATGTAATGAATATTTGGCACGATATGAGTGACCAACGAATCACTCCCGAAAAATTTTCCGCTGTCATCGAAATTGAAAAAGGCGGAAAAAACAAGTATGAACTGGATAAAGAAACCGGTCTTTTAAAATTAGACCGTGTGTTATACACATCCACCCATTATCCTGCAAATTATGGGTTCATTCCCAGAACCTACGCACAGGATGGGGATCCGTTGGATGTATTAGTGCTTTGCACCGAAGGAATTTTACCTATGACAGTGGTGGAATGTTATCCTATCGGTGTTATCAAAATGATTGATGATGGGGCGGTAGATGAAAAAATCATTGCTGTTTGCGAAAATGACCCCTATCATAACTCTTTCCGTGATGTATCGGAATTACCCAATCATTTATTTCACGAAATCAAGCATTTTTACGAAGTGTATAAAATGCTTGAATATAAAGAAACCATTGTCAATATGGTGGAAGGTGCCGAAGTGGCAAAAAAAGTAATTGCCGATTGCATCGAAAACTACAAAAAGAATTTTTAGGACAGTAAAATTGGAGGACTTTATGAAGAATTTGTTGGTAGCACAATCGGGAGGGCCCACCGCAGCAATCAATGCAAGTTTGGCAGGCGTTATCAGTGGTGCTTTAAAAGAAGAAGGTATTGATAAAATTTATGGTGCCGTTTACGGAATTGAAGGAGTGTTAAATGATAATTTAAAGGAATTAAACACACTGGATTTAGACATTTTAAAGCAGACTCCTGCAGCATACTTAGGCTCTTGTCGAAAAAAACTTCCGAAAGTTTCTGATAATCCCGAACTGTATCAGCAGACTTTCTCTTATTTTGCAGAAAAAAACATCGGTTATTTTCTCTATATTGGCGGAAATGATTCCATGGATACCGTTTGCAAGTTATCTGATTACGCAAAAGAACACAATATCGATGTGAAAATCATTGGTGTGCCCAAAACTATTGATAACGACCTTGCTATCACAGACCATACACCCGGTTTTGGCTCTGCGGCAAAATATGTGGCAACCACCGTGGCAGAAATTGCCGAGGACAGTATGGTGTACGATTTGAAATCTGTTACCATTGTGGAAATTATGGGGCGTCATGCCGGTTGGTTGACCGGTGCTGCCGCATTGGCAAGAAACAAAAACAGAAGTGCACCGCATTTGATTTATTTACCTGAAGTTGCATTTTCCAAAGAACAGTTTGTAAAAGATATTCAAAGTCTATTTGAGAAAGAAATTCATCAGGTGATTGTGGCGGTATCCGAAGGGATTCACGATGAAAACGGTAAACTGATATGCGAGGGTGGCACCAGCGCTACCGATTCTTTTGGACACGCTATGTTAAGCGGTGCAGGAAAAGCGCTGGAAAACTTGGTAAAGGCAGAACTTGGTTGCAAAGCAAGAAGCGTGGAATTAAATGTGTGCCAGAGATGTGCAGCGCATTTATTATCCAAAACGGATATTTTGGAAGCTTTTGCAATTGGCGAAGCAGGTGTGGCACAAGCTGTAGCAGGACATAGTGGAGAAATGATGGTATTTACCAGAACTTCCGATAGTCCTTACCAGATGAAAATTGAATCTGCCGACATTCATAAAAGTGCCAACGTGGAAAAATGTGTTCCCACCGATTGGATTGTGAACGGCAATGATGTAACGGATGATTTAATTACTTACTTAAAACCTTTGATTGCTGGAGAGGTTGCCGTTCGTTTTGATGAAAATGGTCTCCCCAAACATTTATACAGATAGGATTTTTTACTATGTATCAGGATTTTTCGTATTATTACGACCAATTTGCCTATGATATTGATTACGGCAAATTTTATCGGTACTACAAAAAAATATTTGAAAAATTTTCCATATTCCCCAAGCTGATTTTGGATATTTGTTGCGGTACAGGTACCTTAACCCGTCTGATGGCAAAGGATTACGAAATGATCGGTGTGGATTATTCGTGGGAAATGCTGGATGTTGCCAGAGAGAAAGATCCTGATAACACCATTTTATATCTCAATCAGTCTATGACCGATTTTGAGCTTTACGGCACGGTGGATGCATGCTATTCTTCTTTGGACAGCGCGAATTATTTACTTTCAAAAGAGGATTTAACCAAGCATTTCAAATTGGTGCATAATTATCTGAACCCCGATGGGTTATACATATTTGATATTTCTACCATTTATAAATTTCGCCATATTTTGGGGAATAACACCTTTACCGACGAAACCGAAACCGAATTTTTTGTATGGCAGAATACCTATGAAAATCGTCTTTTAACTATGGACTTAGATATTTTCTATCAGAAAGAAGACGGTTCTTACGGACGTGTATCCGAAACCCATTATGAAAAGGGATATACTGTATCGGAAATCACAAAAGTTGCCGAAAAATGTGGATTCTGTGTAGAAGGCGTCTATGATGAATTCAGTTTTAACCCTGCCCATTCTAAAAGTGAACGGATATTTTTTGTAATAAGGAGCATAAAAAAGTGATAGAATTTGTTTCCCAAGAAATCATCGATACCCAAAAAGAATATATGAAAAATGTCCGCTTAAAAAATGAGGGGACCAAAAAAACCGCCGTGGTGGTTACATATGGTTGTGCTCAGAACGAAACCGATTCGGACAAGCTTTATGCAATGCTTTTTCAGATGGGTTACGAAAAAGGCACCGACGAAAAAAATGCCGATTTGGTAATTTATAACACCTGTTCCGTCCGTGAAAATGCGGAAGTGAAGGTGTACGGCAAAGTCGGAACATTAAAAGCAAAAAAGAAAAAGAATCCCGATATGGTGATTGGTGTTTGCGGATGCTTGATGCAGCAGCCCCACGCCAGCGAACGTATCAAAAAGACTTTTCCTTTTGTGGATATGGTGTTTGGAACTCACGTGATTCATGAATTTCCTAAAATGCTTCATCATGTTTTAACCCAACGGGAGCGGGTATTCTCGGTAGATTCAGTAGACGGAGTGATTGCAGAAGGGGTACCGGTGGTGTATGATAAATGGTACAAAGCATCCATTCCTATTATGTACGGCTGCAACAATTTCTGTACCTATTGTGTGGTTCCTTATACCCGAGGCAGAGAACGTAGTC
>JAFYVF010000098.1 GCA_017549265.1 Clostridia bacterium | reverse complement strand
GGTCCTTGTTCCGAAATTTATTTCGACCGTGGGGAAGAAAACGGATGCGGCAGCCCCGATTGTGCAGTTGGTTGTGATTGTGACCGTTTCGTTGAATTCTGGAACCTGGTATTCACCCAGTTTGATAAAGATATCGACGGCAATTATAACCGTCTGGCTCATCCCAATATCGACACCGGTATGGGGCTGGAACGTATCGCCGCAATTATGCAGGGCGTTGGTTCTTTATTTGAAGTTGACACCGTAAAAAGAGTGTTGGACACTGTTTGTCAGATGTCCCAAAAAACCTACGGTGCAGCACACGAAACCGATGTTTCCATCCGTGTGGTAACCGACCATATCCGTTCCACCGTGTTCCTGGTATCCGATGGTGTTATTCCCTCCAACGAAGGCAGAGGCTATGTATTAAGAAGATTACTCCGTCGCGCAGCTCGTCACGGAAAATTGTTGGGCATTGATAAAATGTTCTTAACCGAACTGGCTGATGTGGTAATTTCCCAGTCCAAAGATGCTTATCCCGAACTGGCTGAAAAACAGGAATACATCAAGAAAATCATTTCTACTGAAGAAGAAAAATTCTATAAAACCATTGATGCAGGTTTACTCATGCTCAGCGATTTCATCACTGATATGAAAGCGAAAAACGAAACCGTGTTTGACGGTGAAGTTGCATTCAAACTGTACGATACTTACGGATTCCCCCTGGATTTAACCAAGGAAGTAGTGGAAGAAAACGGCTTCACCTTAGATGAAGACAAGTATCAGGCTTGTATGAATGAACAGAGAGAAAAAGCAAGAAATGCCCGTGGTGATACTTCCACTTTAGGTTGGGAAAATGAAGTTGCAAAACTCATCAAAGACCTGCCGTTCTGCGAATTTATCGGTTATGATAACTTAACTTGTGATGCTACCGTTACCGCAATCTTAAAAGACGGTGAATTGGTAGATGCCTTAGGCGCAGGAGAGTCCGGTACTGTTCTCACCAACACCACCGTGTTCTACGGTGAAAGTGGCGGTCAGGCAGGGGACACCGGTGTTCTGTCTGCAAACGGCGTGAAAGCGATTGTGAATGATACCACTAAATATACCGACGGTAAATTTGGCCATATGGTAACCGTGGAAACCGGCGTTTTGGAAAAAGGCGCTACCGTTTCTATGGAAGTGGACAAAGCAAAACGTCTTGCAACTGCAAGAAACCATTCTACCACACACTTACTGCAGAAAGCTCTGCAGACTGTATTGGGTGACCATGTTCATCAGGCAGGTTCTTATGTAACCCCCGAACGTTTACGTTTTGACTTTGCTCATTTTGAAGCAATGACCGCTGATGAAATTGAAAAAGTAGAAGCTCTGGTAAACGATGCCATCTTATCTGCAATGGAAATCAACTGCAAGGTGATGCCCATTGACGAAGCGAAAAAACTGGGTGCTATGGCACTCTTCGGCGAAAAATACGGCGACAATGTTCGAGTTGTTACCATGGGTGACTACTCCATGGAATTCTGTGGTGGTACGCACTTAACCAATACCGCGCAGGCTGGTCTGTTTAAAATTGTTTCCGAAAGTGGTGTAGCTGCAGGTGTTCGCAGAATTGAAGCGGTAACCGGTACCAACTATCTGGAATATATGGCAAAAAGAGAAGAACTCTAAAAAGAAACCGCGAAAGTGCTAAAAGTAAACAATCTTTCCGATTTAACCGTTCGTGCAAATCAGTTTGTGGACGAAATGAAAGCACAGAAACAGCAGATGGATGAACTTCGTGCAAAACTTTCCAAAGGGGAAGCAGATGAAATCTTAAATTCTGCAAAAGAAGTTTCCGGCGTTGCATTAATCACTGCACAAAAAGAAGGCGCAACCGTGGATATGCTCCGTAATCTGTGTGATGAAATTAAAAACAAATATGCTGAAAATCCCGTTGTTATCGTACTGTCCAACTTAGCAGACGATAAAATCACCTTCTTAGCAAGTGCCAACAAAGCGGCAGTTGCCAAAGGTGCACACGCAGGTAACATCATCAGTGAAGTAACTAAAGCGGCAGGAGGTTCCGGCGGCGGTAAACCTGATATGGCGCAGGGCGGCGGTAAAGATGCTTCTAAAATTGCGGATGCGATTGCATTGGCAGAAGAAGTTCTGAAAGGACAGCTTTAATTATGGAAGATTGTTTATTCTGTAAAATCATAAAAGGGG
Organism: Clostridia bacterium; assembly: GCA_017549265.1. Classification (GTDB taxonomy): domain Bacteria; phylum Bacillota; class Clostridia; order UMGS1840; family UMGS1840; genus SIG452. The sequence continues at coordinate 16,537 of JAFYVF010000098.1, read as the reverse complement.
AAATCCCTTCCAAAAAAGCGTATGAAGATGAAAATGTGTATGCATTCTGGGATATTGCACCCACTGCACCTGTGCATATATTGGTGATTCCCAAAAAGCATATCGCAACTTTGAATGATGTGAACGGTGAAAACGCGGATGTGATTGCGAAAATCTATGAAGCAATTCCGAAAATTGCAAAAGAAAATGGCATTGCAGAAGATGGATACCGTGTGGTTTCTAATTGTAACGCTGCAGCAGGACAGACTGTGTTTCACATTCATTTTCATCTCATTGGCGGCAGAGAATTGACTTGGCCTGCAGGTTAATTTTTTGCAATATCGTATTTTTATGATAATCCAAAGTGCCAAATTGGCATAAAGGAGGAAATTATGGCAAAAGGTATCAGTAAAATTCTGATTACCGTTTTTGTGATTGTGTTGCTTTGCATCAATGCCATCAGTGGACTTACCATCGGTTCTTTTCAAACCTATCCCGTGTTTGATGAAGAACACGGGATCCGAAAGGGGTTCGATTTGGCAGGTGGTTCGGTCATTGTGTATCAGGCATCTGAAAAAAAGGACAATGGTGATTTTACTGCGATTGAACCTTCCGGCTCTCAGATGGAAATTGCTAAGAAAATTCTCACAGCCCGTTTGGATAGAAAGGGGTTTACCGAGGCTTCGGTCACGGTAAAAGGGAATATGTTGGAAGTAGAGCTTCCGTCTGTGCAGGATACTTCTGTTGCAATCAACGAAATCGGAAAAACTGCAAAACTTTCCTTTTACGGTTATGATCCGGCAACCAAAGAACCTTTAGGTGATGTGATTTTAACCGGAGAAGATGTAAAAAAAGCAGCTGCCGGTTTTCAGCAGGTTTCTCAAATGGGACCGGCTCAACATGTGGTTAATATAGAAATTACCGATGCAGCTGCACAACGTTTTTACGAAGCAACCGTTCAGTATCGGGGCAAAGCAATTGCGATTGTTTTAGATAATGAAATCATTTCTACTCCCGGTGTTGATGAAGTAATTAACAGTAATCAGATTTGTATTGTGGGGAATTTTGACCAGGCATCCGCTAAGGAAATGGCTGCCTTAATTCAAGATGGTCAGTTGCCCTTCCATTTATCTGTGGTTCAGCAAAGAACTGCAGGCCCCACTTTGGGAGAAGATGCACTGCAAACCAGTTTAACAGCAGCGTTAATCGGTTTGATTCTCGTGTTTTTATTTATGATATTATATTATCGTTTGCCCGGTTTTGTGGCATCGGTAGCATTAGTTCTTTACGTGGAATTGTGTTGCACCATTTATGCGATGATTCACGTGAATTTATCTCTGCCCGGTATTGCAGGGGTAATTTTATCCATTGGTATGGCTGTGGATGCTAACGTCATTATTTTCGAGCGCATCAAGGATGAATTAAAGTTAGGTAAAACCCTGAAGGCCTCTGTGAGTGCAGGGTTTAAACGGGCTATGGCTTCCATTTTGGATTCCAATATTACCACGTTAATCGCTGCAGGTGTACTCTATTTTATCGGTAGTGGTCCTATCAAAGGCTTTGCCATTACGTTGGGCATCGGTATTCTTGTTTCGATGTTTACCGCAATTTTTGTTACCAAGTTCCTGTTGAAAGCAATGTTGGACTTGAAGATTAAGAATAAGTTCCTCTACGGAGCATCTGGCAGAGGAGGTAGCAAAAATGTTTAGCATCTATAAAAACAGATGGATATTTATCGGTATTTCCATTACTTTGATTTTAGTTGGCATTATGTTTATTGCCATTAACGGTTTTAATCTCGATATTGATTTTGTAGGTGGGACCAGTATCACTTTTGATGCAGGTCAAAAAATAGAACAGGAAGAAATAGAAACACTCATCAATGATACTTTGGGATTTCCCGCCTCTGCCATTCAGATCAATGCCAATAATCCCAATGAAGTGACCGTAAAAACCAAAGCATTGGAAAGTGCTCAGTCGGAGCAGGTGCTGTTGGCTTTAAAAACAAAATATCAGTTGTCCAGTGAATACAGCGATTTTTCTGTGAGCTCATTTACTCCTTCGTTTGGTCGTCAAACGGCAAATGAAGCTCTTTTAGCGGTGGGAGTTGCAGTGCTGTTGATGCTGATTTACATCACGATCCGTTTTGAGCTTCTATCCGGACTAAGTGCTATTATTGCTCTGATTCACGATGTGCTCATTATGATTTCTGTATATGCAATTTGTAAGGTTCCCGTCAATGCTTCTTTTATTGCGGTAGTTCTTACGATTTTAGGGTATTCCATTAATAATACCATTGTTGTGTTTGACAGAATCCGTGAAAACAGAAAAAGTGCACAGGAAAAAGAAAGTTTTGAAATAACAGTGGATAAAAGTATCCGACAAACCCTTGGCCGTTCTATCAATACAACTGTGACCACTTTTATAATGGTTACGGTGTTGTATGTATTTGGAGTGAATGCCATTAAAGAATTTGCACTTCCTTTAATGATTGGTATTCTTGCCGGTGCATATTCTTCACTCTTTATTGTTGCGCCTGTTTGGGCAATGATGAAGAAGACAAAGCAGAACAAAAAAGCATAATCCTATAAAAATGCTTGCCGAGTGCGGTAAGCATTTTTATATTGCACATTCAAACGCTAAATGTTGACAAATGGCGAAATTGATGATACAATAAAAAGAGAAATTTTTGTTATTTTTAGTTTATTGATATTCTTATTTTGAAATCCGTCAGTAAGGAGTTTGAAAGCCATGAAGAAAAAGATTTATATTTGTGCCAGTGCACATTTTCCCCACGGGGATGCAGGTGCCAATCGAATTGAATATATAGCGCAGGCACTTTCTTTAGCTTCTTATGACGTGGTGGTATTATCTTGCGGAAAAACACCGGATAGCGCAATGGTAAAAGACGGTTATGTGTCTTATTTAGGATTTCGGTATCGGAATTTAGAGTTAACCGATGCCAGAAAAGAAAAGCTTCTAAGCGGTTATATGATGGCATCCTTACTAAAAAAATGCGGCGCAACAAAAGATGATATTGTTTATATTTACGGTTCCAACAGTTTGTTTGTTTCGCCTGTTTTAAAATTTTGCAAACGCCGTCAGATGAAAACAGTAATTGACGTGGTAGAATGGCATCAGCCTTTTCAGTATCCCAAAGGGGAACGTGATGTCCGTTACAAATCATCCAATAAAACCTTTACTAAATTATCACCTAAGACCAGCGGAATTGTTTCCATTTCGGAATGTATCCGTGATTATTATACCAAGCGGGGCTGTTACACGGATGTTTTCCCTGTGATTATTGATGCGGATAGCATCTCTTATGATTTATCAAAGAAATCCCGGGACGAAAAAATTCATCTGATTTATCCCGGCAATCCTATGCACAAAGACGATATCGGCGTGATGCTGGAAGGTTTGGCATTACTATCCAAAGAAGAACAACAAAAAATCACCATGCATTTAACGGGAGTCAAAGAGGAAAAACTCCGTGCTTTTTTGGGAGATGGAGCATCAGTGTTTGATCGTTTGGGTGACACGGTTTGTTTCCACGGTTGGATGGAATATGATGAACTGATTGCGCTGTATCAGTCGGTTGACTTTTTATATATGTCCCGACCGGATAATCTGGTAACCCGTGCCAATTTCCCCAGTAAATTGCCGGAACTGATGGCATACGCCGTGGCACCTATCGGAAACCGGGTAGGGGACTATTATCAGTATTTAACCGACGGTGTGGATGCTGTTTTATTTGACCAAAATACTCCAGAGGATTGCAGAGATGCAATCAGACGGGTGATTGCTATGAGCAAGGAAGAACGTCAAAGTATGTGCCAAAATGCCAGAAATACGGTCTGTGCAAAATTTGATTACAAAAAATGGTCAAAAAAACTGGATGAATTTATGGAGAATCTGAAATGAAAAATATGATAAAACGTATTCTTCGATTTTTTTATTATTTGCCTTCTAATTTCAGCAACCGTATCCGATATAAACTGAAGGGTGTTCGTGTGGGGAAACATCACGAAACCAAAGGCAGATTATGTATTAAAAATAAGGGTTTCATCACCATCGGTGATCGTGTCCGTATCAATTCCAAAGGAAGTGCCAACCCCATAGGCGGTGGGGAAAGAACCTATTTTCAGGTATTAAAGGGTGCAGAGCTCTGTATTGGAAATGATGTAGGAATGTCTAACTGTGCCATTACGGCAGGAAATCGTGTTACCATTGGTAATTCTGTGAGAATCGGCGCCGGTGTGAAAATTTACGATACGGATTTTCATTCCCTAAACCCCTTTGAACGGACTGCAAAACCTGAAATTCCCAATGTGGTAACCAAACCCATTGTGATAGAAGATTATGCTTTTATCGGCGCGGGCAGTTATATCCTAAAAGGTGTTACCATTGGGAAATACAGCATTGTCGGTGCAGGTTCAGTGGTGACGAAAGATGTCCCCCAAGGAGAAATTTGGGCAGGCAATCCTGCCAAAAAAATCGGTATTGTACCGTTAGAAAAATAAGGAGTCAAGTGATGGAGCATTTAACCTCTCTTTTTCTTGCACAATCTTATAGTGATGCCTGGGAAACTTATAAAAGAAGTCTCAAAACATCCAACACTGTTTATTGGGATTATGTGATTTTAACTGCCTCCAATGAGCTTCAGGCAGAAGGGTATCGTTCTCAGTTGAAATCTAGAGAAGAAACCGGATTTTTGCCGAAGCACACCCATTTTGCGGTAATTTCTGACCCGGACGGTAAACGTGTGGGAAGTGGCGGAGCTACTTTGAGCGTGATCCGTTATATTGCTGAGCAAAGAGGAAGTTCCGATTTTTCGGGGCTTCGTATTTTGGTCATCCATTCCGGTGGCGACAGCAAAAGAGTGCCTCAGTATTCTGCTTTGGGAAAACTCTTTTCTCCTGTTCCAAATTGTTTGCCCAACCAGGTAGCATCCACTTTGTTTGATGAATTCATGATGGTCATGTCTTCTGTGCCGGGCAGAATCCGTGAAGGAATGCTTTTGGCATCAGGTGATGTTTTATTGTTGTTTAATCCGTTGCAGATTGATTATTCCGGAGTTGGCGCCGCTGCCATTTCTTTTAAGGAACCTGTGGAAACCGGAAAGAATCACGGTGTGTTTGTGCAGGGGGAAAATGGGAATGTTTCCGCCTTTTTGCATAAACAAAGTGTTGAAGACCTTACCAAAAAAAATGCCGTTAATGAGAAAGGCTATGTGGATATTGATACCGGTGCTGTGGTGTTTTCAGCAAAGATGCTTTCTTCTTTGTATAGTCTTGTTTGTACGAACGGCGTTTTTGAAGAAAAAAAATTCAATGCCTATGTAAACGAAAAAGTTCGCCTTTCTTTATACGGCGATTTCTTATATCCTTTGGCAGAAAATTCAACCTTAGAGGCGTTTTACAAGGAAAAACCGGAAGGGGAATTTTGCGATGAGCTTCTTATGGCAAGAGAGCAGGTTTGGAATGTGCTCCGCCCTTATCGGATGAAGCTTTTGCGGTTTGCACCTGCGAAATTTATTCATTTTGGTACCACATCAGAGATTCTTAGCTTGATGTCCTCTGAGATTGTCAAGTATGATAATCTTGGCTGGAGCCGACAGGTGAACAGTAGTATTCCAGCGGACGTTGCCGGGTATACCAGCATTGTATCAGAAGATGTAACCATTGGGAAAGATTGCTATTTTGAAGTGAGTTATGTTCATAGCGGGGTGTCAGTCGGAAACAACGTGTTGCTGTCCCAGATTGAAGTGAAAGAAGGAAACATTCCCTCCAACGTGGTGCTTCATGGGTTAAAACAGCGTGACGGCAAGTTTGTGGCGCGCATTTATGGCGTTTCGGATAATCCGAAGCTTTCACTCTCGGAACATTGTTCCTTCTGTGGTATTTTGTTATCGGAATTTTTAGCGAAACAGAGTCTTTCCCCAAAAGATTTGTGGGACGGTAATACTTGCACCTTATGGAATGCAAAGTTGTATCCTGTTTGCGATACAATGGAAGAAGCGGTTTCGCATGCATTGAATTTATATGATCTTTGCTATGGAGCAGGAGATTTAGCTCTTTGGAAGAATGCAATAAGAAAAAGTTTGTCTGCCGGATTTTTTGATGCGGATGCAAAGGCTATTATTGCTTGGAATAACCGCATGTGTGAGTTGATGGTAATGGAAGGCATTGCCAAAGCGATTGCAAACGGTGTCAGTGTTGATGAAGTATGTGCTATCTATCGATTTGACCGCTTGACCAAAATTCAGCAACAGTGGCTGGCGGAAACTTTGCAAACTGCAGATTTTGGAATGAAAATCAGACTATATTATTATATCGGAAAAATTTTAGGGGAAACCTACGGAGATGAATTTCTTTCCAAGTGTTTTGGTTGCATTCGTGATGCAGTGTTGGAAAACAGTATGAATACCATGACCTATCATGAAGACTGTAAAATCCGGATGGAAAATCATACCGTATCGTTACCCTTGCGTGTAAACTTTGGCGGTGGCTGGAGCGATACTCCGCCATATTGTATAGAGCAGGGGGGAACAGTCCTTAACGCAGCCATTTTGTTAAATGGTGAAAAGCCGGTGGAAGTGGCTTTAAAACGAATTGATGAATATAAAATTGTGCTGGAAAGTCGGGATATGGATGTACACGGAGAATTTGATACCATCGAACCTCTGTTGGAAACCGGCAATCCCTACGATCCTTTTGCTTTGCAAAAAGCAGCGCTTCTCGCTTGCGGAATTTTGCCGAAAAAAGGCGGCAATCTTCATGATATCTTAAAACGCCTCGGAGGCGGTTTTGTAATGAATTCTGAAGTAACCGGTGTTCCCAAAGGAAGCGGACTTGGAACCAGCTCTATTTTATCAGCAGCTTGCGTGAAAGCGATTTTTGAATTTTTCGGAATTTCCTATGATGATGCCAAATTGTATCAAAGTGTGCTTTGCGTGGAACAGATTATGTCTACCGGCGGCGGTTGGCAGGATCAGGTTGGCGGTGTGACAGACGGATTAAAATATATTACAACCAAGCCGGGTCTTTTGCAAGATATTCAAGTGGAATACGTACCGTTAAAACCTGAGGTTTTAGCAAAGCTTAATTGTAGATTTGCTCTGATTTACACTGGTCAGAGACGTCTTGCCAGAAATCTGTTAAGAGAAGTTGTGGGACGATATATCGGAAATAATGCTGAAGTGGTTTTTGCCTTATCGGAAATTCAACTGATTTCCCAAAAAATGAAAGATGCTCTGATGCATGGCGATATTGATGCCTTTGCTGATTTGATGAATGAGCATTGGACGTTATCCAAACAAATTGACAGTGGCATTACCAACATCCTAATTGACCAGATTTTCTTATCTGTGGACGATTTGATTGACGCCAAACTGGTTTGCGGAGCAGGTGGCGGAGGATTTTTGCAGGTAATTTTAAAGGAAGATGTTACCTGTGAACAGGTTCGTAGTCGACTGAAATCCGTGTTTGGAGACAGTGGCATTGATGTGTGGGATTGCACCATAATATAAGTGATGATAAGTCTGAATGTATCAAAATATGTTCAGACTTATTTTTTTGTTGTATCTTCTATCAAATCAGCATATCATTAACTATAAAAAATGGAGTTGATTGTTATGGTGAAACATAAGAAACTAAATTTTCTTATTGGCAGAAAAATTTTTAAAGAAATCATTTTGGAAATTTTCTTTGGCTTTTTTATGGCAATTACCACATTTGAAATATTGCCGATTGCCATCGAAAATTCAGGCTTTGTTATTACTCTTTTTGGGATTCTAACGGGCGTTTTTTTGTTTTTTATTTTAAAGCATTTCATAAAAGAGAAGCGCTCTCTTTGGATGATGTTTTGCGTTATGATATTGCTTTGTTACCGCTTGGTGGGATTGAAGTTTTCTCGATATAGCGTGAACGGATTTTTCTTAGGAATTATGGCAGGAATTTTACTTTCTGTACAAATATTGTACTTGTCAGAAAAAAATTGCAGCGACAGGCAACCCAAATATTTGGATTTTATGTATCTTTTGGGATTACTTTTGGGAATCCTTTTAAAATAACAAGAATCGGTTGACGAATGCGACAATTTGTGTTATACTGATTCTATCAGTACAGTTTCACTGTTATTTTAAAAAAGGAGTATTAGAAGAAATGTTAAAAGGAATTCCTAAGATTTTATCTCCCGAACTGTTAAAAATTTTAATGGAAATGGGTCACGGTGACGAAATCGTGATTGGTGACGGTAATTTTCCCGGTGCCAGAATCGGTGATAAACTGGTTCGTTTAGACGGTCACGATGTGCCCGAAATTTTAGAAGCGATTTTAAAACTGTTCCCCTTAGATACCTATGCTGCACCTGTATATCTGATGGAAAAAGTGCCCGGTGACACTGTGGAAACTCCCATTTGGGATACCTATAAGGACATCGTGGGAAAATATACCGATGCTCCCATCGAGTTTGTGGAACGCTACGCTTTCTATGAAAGAGCCGAAAAAGCTTATGCGGTAATTATGAGTGGCGAAAGTGCTCTTTACGCAAACATTATCTTGAAAAAAGGTGTTGTAACCGAATAATCAAACCATAAAATAGCGGAGATATTTCTCTCTGCTATTTTTTGCGTTTTTTTTGTTTTTGTTTTTTCAAAAAATCCCAAAGAGGGGAGATAAACCTATGAAAAAAGAACGTCTTTGGATATCAGGGCTGGCGATTGTGATTTCAATTTTGATTCTTTTGGGCAGCCTTGCAGGAAGAATTACATATGAAAATGAGAGCCGACAGGCATTTTTCTCGGTAAACATGAGCGAATTAACCGCACAGGGAAGAAACACAACTCAACATCTGAAACAGTTAAAAGATACCGGTGTGCAGGTTGTTACTGTGGAACCATTGACGGTGAAAGGGTTAGAAGCAAAAGAAAAATTAAATCTGATTTCTTATTCTTCCGTGTCAGACAGCGAAAATGTGATGTTTGTTGAAATTGGGAATATTTTGAAAGATTACCCATTAAGTCCCAACAATCAGATTGCTTTGGTAACTGATCCGGCTGTGAAGGAATATCTGCAACAGGAGCTTTCTTACCGTTATGATGATTATCTCTGCGCCGATTTAACAGACGGCGTTACCACGGTATTTGCATTCCAGAATCTTACACCGGAAAATGACTTGATTGTGGGGTATGACAATGCAGAACTGGAACTGATTAAGCAGTTGAATCTGAGTGTAGCGGCAATATACCCATCCTATACCTTTGAAAACACTGAATATCCTGAACACTTTAAACAATTTGTACGACAAAATAATGTTTCTTTTCTGGTGTTAAGAGAGAATCCTTTTGATAACGAACAAGCTTTGTCACAGGAAATGAAAGCCATGCTTCGCACGTTGGATATCACTTTGGTGGCGTGGGAAAACACGAGTAAAACCGGTAACGAAATGCCGTATTTGTATACGGACTTGTTCTCTGTGATGAAATCCAATACGTTGCGCGGTTTTCATTCGGACAAGCTATCCAATCAAAGCTTTGATGCTGTAACAGAACGAAATATCAAATTTATAGAAGTTGGCATATTATCCAATCTCAGCCTGGATGCGGATGCCGATTTTGCATTGACCTTACAGGAAATTTCTGATTTTCAAGAAGATCTAGACGGCTACCGTTTTGAAAAGAAAGCAAAAGCTATTCCGTATTCTTATTCGGATGAAACCGTTTGTATGGCAAGCGGAATACTTCTTCTGAGCCTTGTGTATGTGTATTTGTTGTTGATTTTAAAGAAGATTCCTCCGTATTTTACCGAAGGCTATTTTGGATTGATGATTGCCTCTGCTATTTTTTCTTATGTTTTGGCATCCTCTTTGACCGGAGTCTATGCTTTTGCAATCACCGTGGTATCGACAGGCCTTTCCGGTGCATCCTTGTTTTATCTGGAGAAAAATAAAGAAGGACGAAAAAAATATCTTTGGATGGTTCTTTCCTCTGTTGCCATTTTAATTGTCGGATGTGTTGCGGTTTCTGCATTATTGGGCGGAAGCTCGTATCACACTGCCACCAAGTTGTATAACGGAGCCATTATTAGCGCTATTGTGTCTTTCGTTTTGGCAATCATCAATGTATATTTCATTTATTTTGCAGATGTTTATTCTGTAAAGAAAATCCCTGTTTCGTTTTGGAATTGGTTGAAACGTGGTGGGTTCAAGTTGTTTTTGCCCATTGTTGCAGGGATTGTGTTAACGGGAGCCTATGCACTGTTACGGATGGTAAATGATGCAGAAATTACTGCATTTGAAAATAGTGTTCAACAGTGGCTCACGCACATTTTCTATATTCGTCCAAAATGGGAAGAAGTATTGCTGGGCTATCCATTGTTGGCGTTGTTTTATTATTTCAGTATTACAAGAACAACATCAGATTGGAAATTCTTTTTCGGTATTTGTTCCACGCTGTTGTTTGTTTCTGTCCTAAACACGTTTAGCAGTGCAACTACGACAGTGTCAGTTCATCTGCAACGATTCTTTAACGGATTGATCAGCGGACTTTTTGTTTGCCTGATTGTCATTGGAATTCTTTTAGTGATTCGCTTTATGCCGAGTTATCTGAAAAAGCTGAAAGAAGCCAGACAAGAAAAAGAGGCAAAAGAGCCAAAAGATACAGAACAGAAAGAACCAAAAGAACCGAAAGAATCTCCAAAAACAAAAAAAGAAAAAGTCAAGAAAGAAATAACCGAAAAAACTCAAACGGCAGAAGAAACTGAAGAATCGATTAAAGAGGAACAGGAATCCGCAGAAGAATCTGATGATTCCAAAGAAGATCTCGTTTCTTCGGAATCGGAAGTTTTGGCAGAAAACGTTTTGGAAAAAGAAACACAACCCGATTTGAAACCGCAAAGCAATCAGAAAAGCGGTCAAAATAACCAGAAAAATCAAAAAAAACAAAACAATAAAAATAACAAAAGTAACCAAAAGAATCAAAAGAACAAAAAAAATCCGAAACAGGGAAGTAAAGCTCCAAATCCGAAGTATCCCGTAAAGAAATCGGGCAAGAAAAAACCGAAAAAAAGATAATCTTTTGTTTATTTGATGTGCTTTTACACTTGAGTTTCATCCAAAAGAGAAAGCGGTTCGTGCAAAAATTTTTTAAATTTTGAATGGTTCAGTGCATATACCAAAAAAAGGTGTGTTTTGTCAAAAAACAAGACACGCCTTTTTGTTTGCAATTTTTTTTAGAAAACTATAGACTTTATTTGAAATATGTGGTATACTAAATCTGCCAAACAAATTGAATAACAGATAACATAGGGGTATTTTTATCTTTTTTTGGGATAAATATGCTTATTATTTTTGGTTACTATGTTTTTTGAATTTGATAAAAACGCAAATTCCATTAAACGTGGTAACCGGAAATATCCCTATCTGTTTAAATTTGTTTGGCGACAATCGGAGTTTGCGTTTTTTTGCGTCAACTGCGGTTGGCGCATTTTTTATTTTGCAAAAAATATTCTATATCCAAAAAGGAAAGGATGAAGTTTAATGAAAAAACAATGGAGTATGCTACTTATCATAGCTTTACTTTGCACAATGTTAGCAGGTTGTAACGCAACATCTCATACCGGTATGCAACAGATGAGTGCGCCCGGGGTTGTTGTGACTACGGATGAAGATGCTATCAATCAGGTGATTGATAAGGGGATTAAGGCGATTGCAGCATGGAATTATCAGGAGTTGGTTGAATGTGTGACACCGGAACTTGTTTTTATGATTGATAATCCGGATGATAGTATCCGCAACCGAAATCAATACCATGTGGAAGCAGGTGATATTACAGAAGAAGATCTGGATCAAATTGTTGCGCTTGAGAAAGAATTTGGTGAAAAACGCGGGAATATGATTCAGTATCAGAAACGGGATATTACAATTTCCAACAATACCGCAAATGTAACTGTGGTCTATAGTTTCCCGGAAATGGATTCCAGCGCTAATACTTTAGATGAATTGCATCTTCGTGATGAACTGTTTCTTCAGATTTGCGGTATGACCGAATCGGATGCAAAGAGAGACTTGCCTGTAGCAGAGTTTAGTAACGTATTTCTCCAAGTAAGAAAAGCTTTATATACAATGCAGTTGGAAAAACCTGTTATGATAGAGCAAACGATAGAACTTCAAATGAAGAAACTGGATAACAGATGGTATGTTTCTAAGATAATAAGCGCATCGGATATTTAATGATCTTAAACGGAAGCTTTATTTCGTTTGGTATGGCATCTATAGGGTAGAATTTTTAGCGTAGTAGTTTTATGGCTGCTACGCTATTTTTATGCAATAAAAAAGCTCCCTCGGCAGAGGGAGCTTTCATGCAGTGACTTATCACAAATGACTGAGGGAGAGAGAACGTGTGGCGAAAATCGAGTTTTCTCTGCTTCGGTCATTTTGTTTTTGCGGATGATTTATTTCATTCGCTGGTCTAAGGCTTCGTAAATCATAATGCCGGCACAAACGGAGGCGTTTAAGGAGTTTACCTGCCCTAAAATGGGGAGGCTTACCAGAGTGTCACATTTTTGTTTCACATGTTCACTCATACCGTAACCTTCAGAGCCAATGACGATTGCCAAGGAAACTGTTAAGTCGGGGTCTTTGTATGACATATTGGCGGAAGCATCGGTTCCCACAATTAAAACGCCTTGTTCTTTTAATTCCAAAATGGTGGAGTTAAGATTGGTCACTCTGGCGATTTTCATATAGTTTACCGCACCTGCAGATGCTTTGTAAGCACCACTGTTTACTCCTGCGGCACGACGTTTGGGAATGATCACACCATCACAACCTGCACATTCGGCACTTCTGACGATAGCACCTAAGTTATGGGTATCTTCAATGCCGTCTAAGATAACCAAAAAAGGATTTTTCCCTTTTTCATAAGCAGACTGCAGAATTTCTTCCACGGATACATATTTTGCCTGAGAAACCGAGGCGATAACGCCCTGATGATTTTTCACTTCACTCATACGGTCCAATTTTCCTTTTTCCACACGGGAAACAGGAATCTTTTTCTGGTTGGCAAGTTTCACAATCTGATATAAAATCGGGTCTTTGAAATGATTCATCACATAGATTTTATCAATCTCTGTGTCTGCCTTTAAAGCTTCCAACACGGGATTTCTTCCCTCGATTTTATCTTCAATTTTTTCGTTTTCGTTAAACTTTTTATTCATTTCTGCCATAATCTGCTCCTCATTCCTGAATCGGACTATCATAGATAGGTGCTTTTTCCAAATAGAATTTGGTGAAGGTGCCTTGTTCAATATGATGGCGGATATCTGCCATCAGTTCATTGTAGAAATATAAGTTATGCATTACGCAAAGTCTCATTGCCAGCATTTCTTTCGCTTTGAATAAGTGTCTGATATAAGCTCTTGAGAAGTTGCGGCAAGTGGGACAGTTGCAGTTTTCGTCAATGGGACGCTCATCCGTTTCATATTTTTTGTTCATCAGATGCATAATGCCGTTTTTGGTATAGATAGAAGCGTGACGTGCATTTCTTGCAGGCATAACGCAATCGAAGAAGTCAACCCCTCTTGCCACAGCATTTAAAATGTTGCCGGGAGTACCAACCCCCATTAAGTAGCGAGGTTTGTCTTTGGGCATGTAAGGCATTACCGCTTCAATAATGCGATACATTTCTTCGTGAGTTTCCCCAACGGCAAGTCCGCCGATGGCATAACCGTCACATCCCATTTCGGCAATCTGCTTCATATGTTCCACACGGATATCATCATAAATACCGCCCTGATTGATACCAAATAATAATTGGTTGGGATTCACCGTGTCGGGCAGGGAATTAAGCCGTGCCATTTCTTTCTGACAACGCTGTAGCCAACGAACGGTCATAGCGGCAGAACGTTCCACATAACTGTGAGTAGACGGATTTGCCACACATTCATCAAATGCCATAGCAATGGTGGAACCTAAGTTAGACTGAATCTGCATAGACTGTTCAGGCCCCATAAAAATACGGCGTCCGTCAATATGGGAAGCGAATGTTACCCCTTCTTCCTGAATTTTACGGAGCTTGGCAAGAGAAAAAATCTGGAATCCGCCACTGTCGGTTAAAATGGGGCGGTCCCAATTCATAAATTTATGTAAGCCACCCATTTTTTTCACCACTTCATCTCCGGGACGAAGATGAAGATGGTAGGTGTTGGATAATTCTACCTGACAACCGATATCTTTTAAATCCAGAGCAGACACTGCACCTTTAATTGCTGCAGCAGTTCCCACATTCATAAACACGGGAGTCTGAATGGTGCCGTGAACGGTTTTAAATTCACCGCGCCGTGCGTCATTTTCTTGTTTTAATAACTGATACATAATAAATTACCTTTACACATTAAAACGGAACAAAATAATGTCGCCGTCCTTTACCACATATTCTTTTCCTTCGCTTCGTACCCAACCTTTTTCTTTGGCAGCGGTCATAGAACCTGCTTCAATCAGCTCGTCATAACCGATAACCTCTGCACGAATAAAACCTCTTTCAAAGTCGGAGTGAATTTTACCTGCCGCACCGGGCGCTTTGGTACCTTTCACGATGGTCCAGGCTCTGGTTTCAGGTTCGCCTGCAGTTAAGTAAGAAATTAAGCCTAAGAGGGAATAGCTTGCCTGAATCAAGCGGTCCAGACCGGACTGTTCTAAGCCTAATTCTTCTAAGAACATTGCTTTTTCTTCGTCATCCAGTTCGGAAATTTCTGCTTCAATCTGTGCAGAAACGGGGATAACGCTTGCATTTTCTCTTTTTGCAAACTCGGTTAAGAGTTTGAAGTATTCGTTGTTTTCGCCACCTTGTTTCAAATCTTCTTCAGAAAGATTTGCCGCATAGATAACGGGTTTTAAAGTTAAAAGAGACAAATCTTTTAAGAGTTCCTTATCCTCTTCCGAAAGATCCACTTCACGGGCGGTTTTGCCCTGTTCCATTTCAGATTTTAAGTGTTTTAACACATCCAGCTCTGCCTGATATTTTTTGTCACCTTTTAACATTTTAGTGGCACGATCAATTCTTCTTTCGATAGAATCCAAATCGGAGAAAATCAGTTCCATATTGATGATTTCAATATCACGGGCAGGGTCAACGGAACCTTCCACGTGTACGATGTTGGTGTTTTCAAAACATCTTACCACGTGAATCACTGCGTCCACTTCACGGATGTGGGATAAGAATTTGTTTCCTAACCCTTCGCCTTTGCTGGCACCTTTTACCAAGCCTGCAATATCCACAAATTCAATAATGGCAGGAACGGTCTTTTTGGAGTTATACATTTTGGTTAACACATCCAGACGGGGGTCGGGAACAGTTACAATTCCCACGTTGGGTTCAATGGTGCAGAAAGGATAGTTCTGCGCTTCTGCACCTGCTTTGGTAATAGCGTTAAATAAGGTGGATTTTCCCACATTGGGAAGTCCTACGATTCCTAATTTCATTTATCTTTAATCTCCTTTATTTTCAAGGGTTTTCAAATTGGTTTGACACCAATTTGATACCGTGATTTTCTGTATACTTTTTCAAAGTATACATCTATTGCATGGTTCGCGCTCTACTAGACTATGGGTTAAGGTTGTATAACAAGCGGTGTGCATTATTGTCCCAACTTATTCAAAATCCCCAGCTACAAATGTCAGTCAACTAACTTAATATCATCGACAAAAGTATCCCACGTGAAGTTGGTTTTAACTAATTCGTTCATTTGCGTTCCATCTGGTGCTGTAACCCAATTTGTTTTATAATTTTTGCATGTGCAAAAGTTTGTAGAAGCATATCCCGCTTGAATTGTAGGATATGCATATGCACCATAATGGTATTGCAATTTTAATGCTAAGTTGGTTCGGTTAAACACATCGTTTGCCATAATACGCATATAATTTATAACTTCATTTTTTGTTTTTACCCTATCATCAACAGAGAAATTAGTATTATATTGCATATTGTATGTGAGATCCATCGGGTATTTAACCAGTCCATCATAGGGATTATTCAAACCTCCGATATAATAATCTAATGGATAATTACCTGTTGCTGTTACAAGTTGTGGATAAAATTTCTTCAAAAATTGTGTTATTCCTTCTGTTGTGTTTAAATTATATTTGCTTTTTTCGTCTTCTAAATCATACCAACCCACTTTTTTATATGCATCCGCCTCTGACAGCATAACCACTATAGCTCTGCCGTCCTGTGCGTGCAAAATTTTAACAGGTTCTGAAAACCAATCTATTTCATCATGCTGTGCAATTTCTGATTGTTTTACAACTATTTTTTCGTTTCCAAGTGTATATCTGTAACACATCGGCTCCTGATACCATCCCACATTTAAATAAGCGTTGACTTCTGTCAAAGGAACAGTTATGGTTCTTCCGTCAGGGGCGTACATAATTATACCATCGTTTTCGTACCAACCTTTTGTTTCATACTCCTTGGCTTTTCTAAGAGGACCTACCCAAGATTTTCCATTCATGGAATGATATGTGTGTAACTGTTCTAAACTCCATCCATTATCGATGTACG
>JAFYVF010000097.1 GCA_017549265.1 Clostridia bacterium | reverse complement strand
ATCGTCCCCTACATGCCGAGCTTCTCGTTCAGCGGAGAAGCCTTTTGCCTCGCCCTTTGGGAGAGGTGTCGCCAACGGCGACGGAGAGGGAAATAACCCACAAAAATAGTTTCATCTTGACAAGTCATAAAAACTATGCTATGATAAAAATGCCAAATCAGTTGAATATTTATGTAGCGTGAGGTATATTTTTTATACCTTTTTGTTAGCATATATGTGTATTTGAATATGCAAAAAATGCAAATTCTTTTTTACACGTGTATGCTTATATTTTATGCTATGTAAAACTGGTTTGGCAACTATCGGAGTTTGCATTTTTTATGCGTCTGCTTCGGTAGGCGCATTTTTTATTTTCAGGAGGATTTTTAGTATGAAGAAACTCTTTTTCACAGTGCTTGTTATTTTTACTATCGGACTTTGTTTTTCTGCAACCGCAAGTGCGGATGTTCAAATTCCGGATATTAACAATGGGTGGTATTGGCCGGTACATCCGACTGTAACTACACTAACAAGCCCCTACGGTGGATGGCGTAACAACTTTACCAACCTTCATCAAGGAATTGATTTGAGTGGAGGAAGCAATCTATCTATTTATGCCTCCAGATATGGTGATGTTGCTTTTAAAGGTTATGATTCAGATATGGGGTACTACATAAGTCTATATCATGGCGAATGGAATGGATACAAAATATATTCTACTTATATGCATCTTGCAGAACAAGCATATTTCAATGTCGGCGAAACCGTTCAAGGCGGTCAAATAATCGGTAAAATGGGAAACACAGGAAGTTCTGACGGAACACATTTACACTTTCAGATAACGAAATCAACAGGATATGTTTCTTCCGCCTATATGCCTCATAAAAATGATAGTCAGTTAAGTGCTAATTTTATCAATACTAATCCTTCCAAAGAACAAATAAATGAATGGGGATTATCAGTTTGGAATACCGATAGATTCAATAATTCCAATCACCCAAATTGTAAATATGGAACCATCAGATATACAAAAGTTGGCGAACCTATCATCCCTCCCGACACCGAAGCACCGACAATCAGCGGTTTGAATGTAAAAGATATTTCCGGGGATTCATTTACTGTTGAATGTAATCTAAACGACAATGTGGGTGTTACCCGTGTGTGGTTTGTATTATATGCTCCGGGGGGTACCTATGAATTTGGGGAATCCGCGTCAAATGGAAAGCTTAGTTATCGCTTTGACACATCCAAATATGGCGGTGCAGGTACTTACAGTTTAGGCTTTTATGTCTATGATGCTAAAGAGAATCGAGCAGAAGGTAGGACAGGGGGAATTTATACTGTATGCCCTAGCCAGCCAGAAAACTTAAAAAGTAATAAGACAGTTTATAAACCAGGCGAAGAAATCATTTTTACTTGGAATCCATCAGAATATGCCAGAAATTACAAGGTAGAGTTATGGAATGGAAATATAATGTTATACAGCCAAAATATCGGAAATATGACTTCGTTTACAACGCCTTTATCAGATATTGGAAATTGCACTATTTGTGTCAGTGCAGGAAACTCTGTTGGGTATAGCAATTTTATTACATATAGTTTTGTAGTTACTAATGATATTCCAGAAATGCCTGCTAAAATAACTGCCAACAAAACTATTTGTAATACAGGGGAAGAAATCATTTTTTCTTGGGATGCTGTTGACCTAGCTACCAATTATTGGGTGTCTATTTATAATGGAAACACCAAGGTTTATAATTCGAACATAGGGAATACAACAACTTTTTCTAGTCCTTTTGCATACGAAGGAAATTACGCCTTTTGTGTAAACAGCGGAAATAGCAATGGATACAGCGAAAGCGCCATTTGCAATTTTATAATTACCAATAGTATACCCGAACAACCAAAACAGCTTTTTTCTAACAAGTCTGTATACCAACCCAATGAAAGAGTTATTTTTACTTGGGATGCTGTAGATACGGCAAATGACTATTGGGTATCAATTTATAATGGTAAAGAAAAAATATTCAACTCTAGCATTGGAAATGTTACTTTATTCGAAACCTCATTTTCCGATTGCGGTTTTTATGCAATCTGTATAAACAGCGGAAACTCTAATGGATATAGTGAAGCTACTATATTAAGATTTACCATTACAGATGAACCTATTACTGTATCGAAAATTATCAAATCTAATAATTCTTTTACAATCAATACAACCGTTTACAATTTCACTTTGCCCTACGAAATTTTCGTTGCTGGATATAATGGCAATAAGCTTGTATCGTTGTCACCTTCGGTGAATGGTGTTGCTACTCTATCAGGTGATATTGATACCATTAAAGTGATGGCGTGGAACAGTTTATCTGATTTAACTTCTTTATGTGAAGCGGAAGTGATTCCCGAAAGTGAATTTATCATTCAATAATTCTCAGTAAAAAAATAACACTTACCACTATGGTAAGTGTTATTTTTTTTACTTTATTTCACAATATCTTTCATCACTTCGCCGGCGATAATCAGTCCGGCAACTGAGGGGACAAAGGCAACGCTTCCGGGTGCTTTTCGTCCTGTGGTGCCTTTATCTTCATTTTTTTCAGTTGCTTCATCATATTGGGGAATGAGCGGTTCTTCTTTGGAATACACCACTTTTAAATGGCCAATTCCACGTTTCCGAAGCTCTTGTCTCATTACTCTTGCCAGAGGGCAAACGGAAGTTTTGGAAATATCGGTTACTTCCAACTTTGTGGGGTCTAATTTGTTGCCGGTTCCCATGGAAGAAATGATGGGGATATTTAATTTGTGTGCCGTTTCAATTAAATGAAGCTTTGCTGTCACCGTGTCGATGGCGTCCACAATATAGTCAATTCCCGAAAAATCAAAGTCGGTTTCAGGCAGATAAAATTCAGTTTTTAAATGCACTTTGGCATCGGGATTGATGGATAAAATCCGTTCTTTTGATACTTCGGTTTTATACTGTCCCACGGTATCCTGGGTGGCAATCAACTGACGGTTTAAATTGGTGAGTGATACGGTATCGTTATCCACCAAAGTAAAGGTGCCAACACCGCTTCTGCATAAAGCTTCCACCGTGTAGGAACCCACTCCGCCCAAGCCAAATACCGCCACGTGGGCATTTTTTAGTTTTTCAACCCCTTCTTTTCCAAGAAGAAGTTCTGTACGGGAGAATTGGTTCATTATGCTTCCTCCGCAGTAGATTTTTCTAACAGTTTTAACACTTTTCGCATTTTCTTTTTCATATCATCATAGCCGATTTTCCAAACAGCCTTTAATTGGTCGGGATTTTTTTCAAACCGTCCCACAGCCAATGGAGCATCGGGGGCAATTACCACGGCTTTTCCGTCTTTTTCTAATTGGTCTATGAAGGCTAAGCTTTCGTTATACTGGTGGTGACGATGGTCCAATGCATCAATCATTTTCGGATATTTTTTATACATCCGTTTATAAACGCTTCTGAATTTTTCAGGTTTTTTGACAAAGCCCCGTTCTCTTGTTAAAACCACGATAACTTTATCACAACCGTCTTCCAACGCTTTTTTTACGGGGATGGAATCTGCCACACCGCCGTCTAAATATTTGCCGCCTTGATACTCCACAATGGGTGCAAACACCGGCAGGGAAGAGGAAGCACGAAGTACCGTGTTTTTCGGTTCTACGTGAGATTTATCAAAATATTTGGCACGTCCTGTGATAACATCGGTCACACCCATCACAAATTCGCAGGGAGATTTATAAAAAGCATCATAATCAAAAGGAATCAGTTTGTTGGGAATTTCATCAAAGAGAAAATCCATTCCAAACAGAGACTTTGTGGTGAGATAATTTTTCATTCCCAAATATCGGCTGTCGGTAATATATTCCGTGTTGGTACGGAAGGCGCGTCCCTTTTGACCCGACACATAAGAGGAACCGTTGCAGGCACCTGCAGAAACACCGATCACGTAATCTGCATGGAAATTTTCATCCATCAGGCAGTCCAACACCCCGATGGTGTAAATTCCACGCATGCCGCCGCCTTCTAACACAAGTCCGATTTTCATAAAGGGGTTTCCTTTCCGCTAAAATTTGAATCTTCGTAAACGAATGGCGTAAAACTGAATTGCCCGTTCCAATACAATATCATACAGCACGATGACTGCCATTAACAATACATATAACAACCACAGTGCATCTTCAAAGGGAGCAAATTGTATCATCACAAAGTATGCTGCTACTGCCAGCAGACTTACCCACACCAATTTGATGACCCAACGAATGGCTTTGGAGAATACCTTATGATCCACAATATGCTTTACAATGGGATAATGGGTAATTACGATTGCATAAGCAACCATATCCACTTTACTTGCCACCAAAATAAATCCTAACAGCGTGATGACCACACAGGTGGATATGCCGTAACGGATGCCGTATTCTTCTGTGGCAACATAGGTGAAGAACGTAGAAAACAAATAGAAAAATGCTGTCACCGTTGGTAAGATATTGGTGATTAAAAGAGACAATGCTCCCAGTGCAGAGAGCATTGCGCAAAAGGTGATTTTTTTGGTTAAAGTTGTTGATCTTCTCATAGCACACCGTCCTAACAGCAGGAAATCAAGTCGCCGCCGAACATTTCGCAGCAACAGTCCGCACAAAGAAGATTACTGCAACAGTCACAGCTGCTCATACCGCCACCGTATCCGTAAGTGTTGCCTGTTTGTTGGTATGTCTGTTGACGACGGGATACGTTGTTTAATATGTTACGGTATTCCATGTTGTCGGGTTCCATATCCACAGCGGTTTGTATATGCTGAATGCCTTCAAAATGCCAGCCTTTGTTTAAATAGATTACGCCGGTCAAAAAATGCCATTCTGCAGAATCGTCTTTTAAACGGTTCAGTTCCGCTTCTGCATCACGAAATCTGTGCATACGAATGAGGTTACGAACATTTGCAAAGGTGGAAGAACCGGCTGAACCGGAATACCCGGAATAATTACTGCCACCGGAATAGTTGGAACGTCCGGACCTTTTGCCGGAACGCTCCTTTGTAATTTTATCGTAAGCTTGATTGATTTCCTGAAGTTTTTCTTTGGCAAGGTCTTCTAAAGGGTTGTCTTTATATTTATCGGGATGATATTTTTTCACCAGTTCCCGATAAGCTTTTTTGATGGTTTCATCGCTGTCGGAGGGGTTCACTCCTAAAATTTCGTAGGGATTCATAAAGGGTCTCCTTTTTTAATTGATATATCAAAAGTATGAAAAGATATTAAAAATTTTCAACGGTTTTTCTGAGTCCTAAATAGATAATGTTATCTAAGAGTTCTTTATTTTTATGAATGCTTAACAGTTCATATGCATTGGCAATTTCACTTAAAGTGTAGGTGAGGGCAGGGACAATCTCATTTTTTAAGTCCTCTTTTGTTACTTTTCCTGCACTTCTTGCCAAAAACGGATTGTAGTTTTTCTTTTTTTGGTCGTGCTCTAAATCCATATAGGCATCGGTAAAATAGATAAATCTTCCGATATGATAACCCACCATTGCCAAAGGCAGGTTGTTACCGTCACGGTCAAAGAGAGCTTCGGTTAATTTTCCAAAACAGTCGGCAACCTGATCCGGGTTCTTGCAGTTTTCCTGCTCTAATGTACTGAGTTTTTCTAAATTTTCACGAATGGCTTTTGCTTGGATGGGATGCTTTTTTTGTGCCCGTTTCATCGGAAAATAATACCAAAGACGGGCAAAACTTTTTGGAGATTTTTCGTCAACCCAATCGTCTTTTAATTTATAATAAGTGAGCAATACCGACATATCTGCGCTGTAACGGATTCCTGCATCATCCCGAATGACAGGACGCTTCGAGATGGGATGAGCAATACAAGGTTGATGTTTTAATGTGAGTTCGTCTTGATTCAGTGAGGAAATTAAAATTGCAAGGAAGGT
>JAFYVF010000096.1 GCA_017549265.1 Clostridia bacterium | reverse complement strand
TCTTCTGTATTGAACGGTGAAAACGAAATACGGATAGCAGTATCCTGCATTGCCTTCGGCACCGAGAACGCTGCAAGCACTCGGTTGTTTCCGCCTTTTTTTTCTGAGCAGGCAGAACCCGAAGAAACATATATCCCATCGATCTCCAGCATATGGAGCACAATTTCTGAACGCTGGTTCAAAGAAATATTGACAATATTCCCCAAGGCATGCTTGCTGTTAACAGGAATATCGTTTGCCAACAATCCCAAAAAAAGTTCAGAAAGTTCTTTCATTCTCTCAATGGGACGCTCCTCTCTGAAAATCTTCACCGCTTCCGAAAAGGCAGCAATATTGGCCACGTTTTCTGTTCCTGAAAACAGATTTTCTTCCTGTCCGCCTCCATAGTACAGAGATTCCAGCAAAATTCCTTTTTTCACATACAGGGCACCGATTCCTTTGGGAGCACCGATTTTATGACCGGAAAAACTCATCATGTCCGCACCGAAATCCCGCACGTTGATATCCAGTTTTCCGTAAGCCTGAATACAATCGGAATGAAGCACAGCCGTTGGTGCTTTTTCTTTCATCATCCCTTTGATTCTTGCAATATCAAAAACGGTTCCCGTTTCATTGTTCACCGCCATCATACTCACAAGTGCAACTTCTCCGCTAAGCTGCTCAGAAAGCCAGCTCCAATCAGGCTCCCCATCCATCAGCGGAATCCACTCCACCCGGTATCCTTCCTGAACAAGCTGTTTTCCGATATTGTAAACAGAAGCGTGTTCCACAGAAGAAATGAGTACCTTGTTGCCTTTATGCTTATTTCTGCGAAGGTATCCCAAAATCGCTGTGTTATTTGCCAAAGTTCCGGACGGTGTGAAATAAATTTCGTTTTCTTTTGCACCAATCGAAACGGCAACGGTTTTACGGGCTTCTTTTACAATATCTTCAGCTTCCATCCCTAACCGATGTAAGGAAGACGGATTGCCAAACGTATTGCTTAACACTTCTGTTACCCGAGCAACCACACGTTCATAGGGACGGGTTGTTGCAGCATTATCCAAATAAATCATAAACACCTCTCCAAAGGGTAAATTTAAGAATCTTTATGGCACCAGCATAATAACACGGTACCCAAAAGCATCGTTGCTCCCATAAAGATGTAATCGGAACCGCTCAATCCGCTAAGTGGCAATAAATCCGGTACAAAAAGACTGGCAAAAAACAGAATCAGCATAACGCCAACCACCGTCAGTTTCCAATTACTGATGGGCAAGCTGGTTTGCATCAGATGAAAGAAGGAGAAATAAGCAGTCACATAAAACGATAATGTTGTGGCATCTGCCAGATATCCGATTTTCTCCAGTACACCGAAAAATCCCACAAATAAACCGATTAGCACCGCTGTGGGAACGGTGGCTCTCATCACAGAGCTGAAGAAATCATCCCCCACAGGTTTGTCGTTTGGTTCCATTGCCAAGAAGAAGGAAGGCATTCCGATGGTTAAGCATCCGATTACCGTCATGCTGATGGGTGCAAAGGGATAAGAACTTCCCAAAATAATGAAAATCAAAGACAAAATCAAGGAGAATCCTGTTTTAAGCAGATACAGATTTGCCACCTGTTCAATGTTGTTCACAATACGTCTGCCCTCTTTTAAAATAAGGGGAACGGGAGTGAAATCAGACTCTGAAAGCACCACCTGTGCAACTGCTTTGGCTGCCTGGGCACCATTTGCCATGGCAATGGCAAGATCGGCTTCTTTTAACGCCAGCACGTCGTTCACGCCGTCACCACTCATCGCAACCGTTTCACCATTTGCTTTGAGTGCCTGCACCAAAAGACGTTTTTCCTCAGGGGACACACGTCCGAAAATAGAATACTCTTTTACCAGTTTTTGATAACATTCCAACGTTTGCGGATGGGTATTCAAATCCACATAACGGTCATAGTCACGAAAACCAAGCTGTCTTGCAATTTTGGAAACCGTTTCAGGATGGTCTCCCGAAATAATCTTTAAGTCCACATTCTCTGTTCTGAAATAGTCCAACACTTCCTGAGCGTCTTTTTTCAGCACATCCGACATCACCACAAGAGCCATACATTCGCCGTCTTTGGTTAATGCCAACACACGGTCCCCCTGTGCCATTTTTTCGCTCACGGTTTTTAGAACTTCTTCGCTGTTCACCAAACGGTCTGCAGCACCCAATCGGTAGCAATGCCCCCCCGCTTTCAGCTCAGAATACTTACGGGCCGAAGAAAAAGGCACCAAGCTATCCCAAGTGCACTGAGTTTTGTCTCCGTATGCCTGATAAATGCCTTCCATCGTGGAGTTTCTCACAGGAAATGCCTTGGCAAACAAACGCAGATACTCATAAGAATTTTGATCGTAGGAAACCAATTCCTTCAATTTGATTTCGCCGGTGGTTAAGGTGCCTGTTTTATCCAAACAAACGGTGGAAACACGACTCAAACATTCCACAGCGGAAAAATCATTGACCAAAGCTTTTTTGTTTGCCAGTTTCATGACCGCAGTGCCTGCCGTGATGGTGGTAATCAGATATAACCCCGAGGGAATCATCCCAATCACACTTGCCACCGTGGAAATAATCGCTTCCTGCCAACCGGAACCGTCACGATAAAGGGTGGATAAAAACAAGATAATCCCTAAAGGCAAGATAATATAAGACATCACGCGAATGATTTTACTGATTGCCATTAAAATACGGGAATCCATTTTTTGATAAGTACCCGCACTTTCAATAATGCTTGCATAGTAAGTATCTTTTCCGACTTTTACCGCCCGGGCGTAACAAGAGCCTGCCACCACAAAGCTTCCCGACACCAAAGAATCTCCCTGGTTTTTGGAAACGGGATCTGCTTCCCCCGTGATCAAAGACTCGTTCACTTCAAGATACTCGGTGGAGAGGATTTTCATATCACAAGGAATTTGCTCTCCTGCCGTTAAAAACACCACATCATCCAACACAATATCGTCTGATAAAATTCGTTCTTCTTTGCCGTCTCGGAGAACTGTGTGATAATGGAGCGTAACTGCTTTTAATTGTTTTAATTTCCGTCTTAAGTAAAATTCCTGACCGATACCGAGACAGATATTGGAAATCACCACACCCATAAACAGCGTGTTTTTCCAGCTTCCCGTGGTCAGCACCAACAGAAAAATAAGCGTATTTAAAAAGTTAAAGTAGGTAAACACATTTTCTCTGACAATATCCCAGCCTGTTCTTGCATTCGGCTTGGGCATCACATTTGTCTGATTGGCTTGTGTTTTTTCGGTGACCTGTTGACTGGTAAGTCCTGTCATGGCAAATCTCCTTTTTAAAATAGAACCTCTGTGTACAGAGGATAATGGTCTGATATCACTTTTTGTATCACTTTTTCTTCCAAAAAGTGAATGGAATCATTCGTATTTCCGATAAATATGTAGTCAATTTTACGAACGGGATGGAAAGACGGAAAGGTGAATGGATTGTCCTTAGAAAAGGCTTCTTCCATCACATCATAAATGCGGTCTAAACGTCCGTCTTGAGGGGTGGTATTAAAATCACCCATCAAAAGAATGGGAGTTCGTACCGTTTTCATTTCTTCTAAAAAAATTTGCACCGCCAGTTCCTGCTCTCGGGGTTGTCCGCCGAAATGACTGACAAACACCGTCACTTCTTCGGGTGCTAACAGAACCGCTTTCAAAAAAACTCGGGGTTCCCGATTGGGAGCATCTTCCATTGGCGGAATTTTCACCGTTTCGCAAGACTTGATAGGAAAACGAGATAACAACGCCGTGCCGTAGCTTCCCTCATTCGGAAAGTCCACTGCTTTGGCAAAAGCATAATATCTACCCGTCAGTTTTCCCAAGAGTTCTGCCTGGTCGGCATAATAGGACGCCTCTCCTGCTCCCCGCACTTCGTTTAGTCCGATGATATCACAATCATATTGACGTATAACATCCGCAATCGGTTCCAAATTTACATTTTTATGCCAGATTTCAATCAGTTCGGAGGCATTTTCTTCTTGCAGAAGTTTTTCGGTTAACGCATACCCAAAGCATAAGGGACCGTTGGGGCTTTTGTTGGTTGCAACCAATTCGTTATAGTCTGCACCATGGCAGATATTAAAAGTCATTATTTTTAGGTTCATGACAATCTCTCACAAAAATGAAGATTCAGGCACGAAAAAAACTCCGTGCCTGAATATTTCATAATATTTAGCCTTTGATAACCACTTTGAAGAAGCCTTTTTTTCCTTTTTTCACAATGATAAAGCCTTCTTTTTCAAAGTCTGCCTTGGTCACCGCCATCATCGGGTCGGTCACTTTATCATCACCGATGGAAAGACCGTTCTGCTGAATCAGTCTTCTTGCTTCCCCTTTGGAAGGAAGGATACCGGTGTTTGCCAGTAAATCCAAAATACCGATAGAATCGCCGAAATCTTCGATTTCTTTGGTAGGCATATCAGCGGAAACGCCGCCGCCGCTGAACACAGCTTCTGCAGCAGCTTTCAC
This sequence comes from Clostridia bacterium, assembly GCA_017549265.1. Lineage (GTDB taxonomy): Bacteria > Bacillota > Clostridia > UMGS1840 > UMGS1840 > SIG452. The sequence continues at coordinate 11,167 of JAFYVF010000096.1, read as the reverse complement.
TTTGTTTGCTTCTTCCTCACCGTGAACCAGTTTGGTCACTTCATAAGCAAGGATTTTCTTTGCCTGGTTGAGTTCTGCGCCTTCCCACTGTTCCATTTTGCGAATCTCGTCCATGGGAACAAAGGTCAGCAGCTTAATACATTTAATAACATCGGCATCGGAAACATTCACCCAATACTGATAGAAATCATAGGGAGAGGTTTTGTTGGGGTCAAGCCATACTGCACCGGAAGCAGTTTTACCCATCTTTTTCCCTTCGCTGTTGGTCAGCAGAGTGAAGGTCATACCGTAAACCTGTTTCTGGTCTTTTCTGCGGCAAAGCTCTAAGCCACCTAAAATGTTGGACCACTGGTCGTCGCCGCCCAGCTCGATTTTACAGTCATATTTTCTGCTTAACATCAGAAAATCGTAGCTCTGCATCAGCATATAGTTGAATTCCAGGAAGGAAAGTCCTTTTTCCAATCTCTGTTTGAAGCATTCTGCCTGAAGCATTTTATTAACAGAGAAGCAAGAACCGATATCACGTAAAAATTCCACATAATTTAAGTCCAAAAGCCAATCTGCGTTATTTACCATAATTGCTTTGTCATCAGAGAAATCCACCACGCTGGAAAGCTGTTTTTTGAAGCATTCACAGTTATGGTCGATGGTTTCTTTGGTCATCATCTGACGCATATCGGTTCTGCCGGAGGGGTCACCGATATGACCGGTACCGCCACCAACCAAAGCAATGGGCTTATGTCCGTGCAGCTGCATATGACGCATAACTACCATCTGCAAAAAGTGTCCCACGTGCAAGCTGTCTGCTGTGGGGTCAAAGCCAATATAAAAGGTTACTTTTTCTTTGCCTAATAATTCTCTGATTTCTGCCTCGTGTGTAGTCTGGGCAATCAGTCCTCTTTCTTGTAACACATCAAATACGTTTTCCATTGTTTGTTTCCTTCCTTTTCTTACATTTGCTCGATTTTATTTAAGAGTGTTTGTACAATTTCATGTTCGGGGAGTGTCTTTGTAATTTGGGAAACGCCGTTCTCATCTTTTTCAAACAGGACAGCTTTTCCGTCTCCTCCTGCAATCCCGATATCGCAATCCTTTGCTTCACCGGGACCGTTTACCACACATCCCATCACCGCAACTTTCAGCGGTTTATGTATCTGTTTTGTTTTTTCTTTCACTTCTTTTGCCAACGAAATAATATCAATTTTCGTTCTGCCGCAAGTGGGACAAGCAATCACCTCTACCCACTCTTTTCGTCTGCCGGTGGCAGTTAAGATGGCTTTGGCAGCATCAATTTCTTCTTCCACCGATTCGGTTAAAGAAACTCTTAAGGTATCCCCGATGCCGTTTCGAAGTAACGTGCCGATACCGATAGCATTTTTGGTCACACCCCAAATACCGCCACCTGCCTCGGTTACACCTAAATGCAACGGATAGGGAAATACTTCACTTGCCAGGGTGTATGCAGCAATATTTTTTTCCACATCGGATACTTTCAGTGATAACACAATCTCGTGAAAATCCAGTTCTTCCAACACAGAAATCTGTTCCTTTGCCGCCTCCATCAAAGCTTCGGGAGTCACACCACCGAATTTTTCTACAATCGGTTTGGGCAACGAACCGCCGTTTACGCCCACGCGAATGGGAACACCATATTTCTTGCAGGCGTCCACCACCTGCTTCACCCGATCCCGGTCCCCAATGTTACCGGGATTGATGCGAACCTTATCCACACCTTGTTCCACCGCTTTGATGGCAAGACGGTAATCAAAGTGAATGTCTGCAACCAACGGAATATGAATCTGTTCCTTAATTTTACTGATGGCGTTTGCAGCAGCTTCGTCATTCACAGTAGCTCTCACGATTTCGCAACCGCATTGTTCCAAAGATAAAATCTGTTTGACCGTTGCATCCACATCTGCCGTAGGTGTGTTGGTCATGGACTGAATGGCAACCGGCTCACCGCCACCGATGAAAAGATTCCCGATTTTTATTTTTTTTGCTTTTTTTGCTTCTTTTGTTTCTTTTGTTTCTTTTGCTTCTTTTGCTTCTTTCATAATCATTCCTCCTGCAATACGGAGTTTTCACTGCACATTGGTAATATCGATATAAATGGGTAAAGGGAGTTGGTTTATGAACCCTTACCCTGTATTCTATCTGGGGTGATATATAACCGACTTCATTTGTTCATTTTGAGAGACCGTCGCGTACTTGTTGTACGCAAGGAAACGTAAATGGGCAAAGGAAGTTGGTTTATGAACCCTTACCCAAACAATCTTACCAGATCATTTTTCGTAATATACAACATAAATAGTATCAGTATCACAAATCCGATAAAGTGAATGAGACCTTCGTGTTCGGGTTTTAATTTCTTTTTGGTAATCATTTCCCAAAGAACGAATACGATTCGACCGCCGTCTAAGGCAGGAAGAGGAAACAGATTCACAACACCTAAATTCAAACTGATAATGAGTGCTAACCATATCACATCAAAAATACCGGTTTGAGCAGCGTTTGAAATTTCATTCACAATGCCGACAGGACCCGACATCTGCTCCACGGCTACGGTGCCGTTAAACATTCCGAAGAAAGATTGATAGGTCAGTTTCACGATGGAAAAGGTTTCAAAAAAAGAATAAGAAAGCACATTTCCCACATTTTTTTCTTCCGTCGCTTGCTGAATTCCTAAATATCGACTACCCTCCATCTCGGTTAACGTAACGGGTAAAGTTTGTTTCTGCCCATTGCGATCTATCGTAATGGATACTTGTTCTTTGCCATCTAAAGCTAATAACATATCCAAACGGGTGTGCATTGTGATGCCGTCAATTTCAAGAATACGGTCTCCCGGCAGGATTCCCGCTTCTTCAGCCCCCATCCCCTCATACACAGAAACAATCTCCATGGTGGGTACCACAGGCAAACGGGGACTTGCCACATTCAATGTCACCAACAGCATAAACCCAAGCAACAAATTCATAAATGCCCCTGCAAACAAAATGATAAACCGTTGCCAGGGCTTTTTATTGTTAAAGGCTGCAGGGTCGGAAGAATCAGCATCTTCCCCTTCCATTTTCACATATCCGCCCATCGGAATCAGGCGAACGGAATAAAGGGTATCGCCTTTTTGTTTCCCAAATAATTTAGGCCCCATTCCGATAGCAAATTCGTGCACTTTCACCCGAAACATCTTCGCGGTGAGAAAATGCCCTAACTCATGAATCAGAATAATTAAGCCAAAAATAACAATCACGCAAAGTGCGGTGATAATTGCGGTCATTTAGGTTCCTCCATAATTTATAATAATGAACGAGCGTACTCCTTCGCAAAACGGTCTGCCAAAAACACGTCATCCATCGTATAATCGAGTATCACAGTATGTGCCTTCATGGTAGATTCAATGATACGGGGAATATCGGTAAATCCAATGGTGCCGTTTAAAAAAGCCGCCACTGCCACTTCATTGGCACCGTTTAACACACAGGGCATCGTGCCACCAATTGCCAACGCATCGTATGCCAACTGCAGACAACGAAATTTTTCGGTATCCGGTTCAAAAAAGCTGAGCGTTCCCAATTTCACAAAGTCCACTTCTCCTGCATCGCTTTCCATTCTTTCAGGATAAGTCAATGCCAGTTGAATGGGAATGGTCATATCAGGAGTGCCAAGCTGTGCCATAATGGCATGATCCACATATTCCACCATAGAATGGATAATACTTTCTCTATGCACCAACACTTTGATCGGTTTATGTCCAAACAAATGATAAGCTTCGATTACCTCCAGCCCTTTGTTCATCAAAGTGGCAGAGTCAATGGTGATTTTATTGCCCATATCCCAGTTGGGATGTTTTAAGGCATCTTCAGGACGGATACCGGATAAATTTTCTCTGCCAAAAAACGGACCTCCGGATGCGGTCAATAAAATTCGTTTCACATCACGGTCACGGTTGCCCAGTAAGCACTGGAAAATGGCAGAGTGTTCTGAATCCACCGGAAATATACTCACACCGTATTCCTTTGCCATATCCATAATGAGCTGACCTGCGCATACAATGGTTTCTTTGTTGGCAAGCGCCAGTTTTTTTCGGGATTTGATACCGGAAATAGCAGGTTTTAGTCCTGCACTTCCCACAATCGCATCCAGTAACGTGTCGGCATCACTTTTCTCTATCTGCCGACAAAGTTCTTCTTCGCCGGTTGTAACTTCACAGTCAGGCAGTAGTTCTTTTAAAAGATGATACCCACCTTCATCGCCGATATGCACACACTTCACACCAAATTCCTTTGCCTGACGTGCCAGAAGCTCCGCATTTTTACCGCAGGATAATCCTGCCACACGAATACCGTGCTTTTTGCAAACTGCCAGAGCCTGAGTCCCGATGGAACCGGTGGAACCTGCGATATATACTGATTTCGTCTTTGTTTCCATTACAAAATTACCTGCATTCCAAAAGTAATAATATAAATATACACGGTAGGTGCCACAAACATCAAACTGTCCACACGATCTAAAAATCCGCCGTGTCCGGGGATCACATTTCCAAAATCCTTCACGTTTCTGCTTCTCTTGATGGAGGAAGCGGTTAAGTCACCCAGCTGTGCTGTTAATCCGCAAAGAAGCGCCAGACCATAATACGGAAGCAGATTTACGCTGATACCATAACCGTACCACAAAATCATTGCATACACAAAGAAGCCGATAAGAGAGCCCACAAATCCGCCAACAGAACCGGAAATGGTCTTTTTGGGACTTAAATCCGGACAAAGTTTGGGACCTTTTAGGGCAATTCCCATAAAGAATGCTCCACTATCGGTACAGAATGCACCAATGCAGGAAAGCCAAACATAATGGTGACCGTTGATAGCATCCTGTCTTAAGAAAATGAGCAGTGCAAACGAAAGCGGAATCAAAACCGTCAGCAGACTCATATTGGAAATATCAGTGAAACTGATTTTCTTCGGACGGCAAACCATGGTAATAATCATAATGAGTAAAAATACAAACCCAAAGCCGAACATTTCCTTAAAAGTCCACATCTGATAGAAAGGCATCCCCAGGCAAACAATCAACCCAATCGCCAAAAAGACGGGATTTTTATGATAAGAAAACACACTGTACGCTTCCATCAGGCACCACAACGCTAATCCCACCGCACATACCGAAATTACAATGGGACCAAACTGCATAATGCCAATCAGCACAGCAGCAGCAACCAATGCACTGATAATTCTTGTTGTTAACATAAAATAAAGACTTCCTTTCTATTTTTGAGGGGTAACTCCGCCAAATCGACGGCTTCTGCCCTGATACGTGAGAATGGCCTCTTCCAAATGTTTGGGAGAAAAATCAGGCCATAAAATATGGTCATAATAAAACTCGCTGTAAGCAGATTGCCACAAAAGAAAATTTGAAATTCTAATCTCTCCGGAAGGACGAAGCACTAAATCCGGGTCGGGACAATGAGCTGTATATAAATGAGCAGAAACGGTTTCTTCGGTGATATCTGACGCTGCCAACTCCCCGGCTTTTACTTTTTGGGAAATCCGGGAAATGGCATGAATGATTTCATCACGACCGCCGTAATTTAATGCAATATTTAAATAGCAACCTGTTTTGGCATAGGGCTCCGTACGTTTTTCTTCTTCTTCAATCATTTGAACCAACGGTTCCGGCAAAGGGGAACGGTCTCCCAAAAAGCGAACTGCCACTTTTCTGTGTTCCATTAAGTCCACAATCTGCGGAAGGCGTTTCATACAAAGGTTCATCAGGTTGGTAACTTCATCTTGGGGGCGTTTCCAGTTTTCAGTGGAAAAAGCGTATACAGTGAGGCATTTCACCCCTAAATCATAAGCATGACGGGCAATTTTGACTAAATTATCCGCACCTGCCGCATGGCCTGCCGTACGAGGTAACCCTCTTTTTTTCGCCCATCTTCCGTTTCCATCCATAATGATGGCAATATGTATGGGAATATTATTGGGATCTAACTGTATGGCAGTATTTTTTTTCTTATGACCAAGTCCGAACAAACTATTCACCTCTTTTATTTCCGCTTTTTATCCGTTTTGGCTGTCAAATTGACACACTGATACATTTTATCAAGTAATTATAGCATATCTTATCAAAAAAATAAATAGTTTTTGTGAAATATTTTTTATTTTTTTATTCTTTTTTCATAAACTTTTGTTTTTTTAAAACTTTTCTCACAAAATATTTGAAAAACCAGAAATGTTATGCTATAATAAAATTGAAAAATGTGTGAAAAAAACGTCTATGCTCACATATTCATTATAATATGGAGGAAGATAAATCATTCCCGCACAAAAAATTTATTTACATATCAAAAAATTCGAGAAAGGAAAAGTTGCGTTCCTAAAACAAGGAAGCAACAAGCAAAAACATTATGGACAACATCGGATTGTATGTAACCATCGCCATTCAGGTTATCGGAGGCCTTTGTCTGTTCTTATTCGGGATGAACCTGATGGGAGACAGTTTGGAAAAAGCAGCCGGGATGCGGATGCAGAAAATCATTGAATCCCTAACAGGAAATCTTTTGAAAGGTGTCCTGGTGGGTGCTTTGGTTACTGCAGTAATCCAATCATCCTCTGCAACCACGGTTATGGTAGTGGGCTTTGTATCGGCAGGAATTATGACTTTAAAGCAAGCTGCCGGAATCATTATGGGGGCCAACATCGGTACCACCATTACGGCACATATCCTGCGTTTGAATGACGTATCTTCTGAAAATTTCTTTATTTCCTTCTTTAAACCCGACAACTTAATGTTTGTATTAATTATCATCGGCATGTTGCTGATATATACAGCAAAAAGCAACTCCAAGAAGGACTCCGGCGGAATTTTTATCGGTCTTTCCCTGATTTTTGCAGGGATGATGTTTATGTCCGACGGATTAAACGGCATTGATAAATCCGTATTTGAATCCCTCTTTGCCTTCTGTGCCAATATGCCGTTATTAGGCATTGTGATTGGTGCTGTTGTAACTGCGATTATTCAGTCTTCTTCTGCATCAGTCGGTATTCTGCAAGCGGTGGCTTCCACCGGTGCCATCACCTTAGGGGGAGCAATCCCCATTATTTTAGGGCAAAACATTGGTACCTGCGTTACAGCGGTACTATCCTCTATGGGTGCCACCAAAACTGCAAAAAAAGCAAGTATCCTGCATCTGACCTTCAACATTATCGGCACCTTCCTGTTTATTGTGGCATTATTCTTCATATGCCCCTATGTAGTTCCCGGTTGGAACGCATTGATGAACGGCAACGTAAATTCCGGTTCTATCGCAGATTTTCATACCATTTTTAACGTTACCACCACCATCATTCTGTTCCCCTTTGCCGGGCTTTTGGTAAAGCTCATCGGCGGCTCCAAGGAACAGGAGTCGATAACGGACAAGCCCTCCCGTATGCTGGACGAACGATTTCTGCACTCCCCCGCTATCGCTATCGGACAGAGTAAGAACGTGGTAATTTCTATGCTGGAACTGGCGAAAAAGAATATCGTGTTATCCGAAGCGGCAATGTTAGAAAAAAATTCCGATGCGATGACAGAAATCAAACTCATCGAGAAAAACGTAGATACCATGGAAAGTGAATTGTCTTCTTATCTTGGTAAAATCAACGATAAAACCCTGTCCGAATCCGAAAACAGACAGACTATGGCATATATCAGTATGGTTTCCGATATCGAACGTATTTCCGACCACGCAAGCAATATGAGTGACATTGCAAAAATGATGATGGAAGACGATCAGAAACTGTCCAAAGGCGGAACCAAAGAGTTGCACAATATGTTCTTGGCTGTTTACGACCTGTTGGATACCACCCTGGAAGCCATCCGCACCAACGACCTTTCTGTTGCTTCTCAGATTGAACCCAAGGAACAGGTTATCGACTTATTCAAGTCCACCTTCCGCAGAAAACATATGGGACGTCTGGCAAAGAAAAAATGCACTGCAGAATCGGGCATTGCATACCTGGAAGTTGTCAACAACTTAGAACGTGTGGCAGATCACTGTTCCAATGTGGGAGTGGCAATCATCCAGCTGCACTCGGAAGAGAAACTGTTCAATTCCCATGAATATCTACAAGTGGAAAGCATCCGTCAAACCGAAGAATACTCCAGAATTTACAACGATTTTATGGCAAAATACTATGCCCCTTTAATCAAGGAAAAGGATTAACGAATAATGAAGAATGAATAACGAAAAATTTCGGTGGCAGGCAAGCCTGACATGATATAGGAGAACGCTATCGTGAAAGAGAATGTATTAAATGATAAATCATTAGATTTTGCAGTCAGGGTTGTAAGATTACAAAAACACCTTGTGAATAATCAAAAGGAAACTGTCATTTCCAAACAAATTATGCGAAGTGGTACCAGTATTGGTGCAAATATCAACGAAGCAAATTACGCTCAAAGCAAAGCTGATTTCATATCAAAACTACATGTTTCCTTAAAAGAAACCGCTGAAACAGAATACTGGCTAAAATTGTTAGTAAAATCGGAATTGTTAACCGAACAAGAAGGAAGTTCTCTCATAAATGATTGTTTGGAAATCAAAAAATTATTGATTGCATCTATCAACACTGCAAAAAACAATAATTTATAATGGTTGGCAACGCCAACCCACCGCAATTATTCTCTATTCATTATTCATTATTTTTCTTTCGTAGAAAGGATTTCAATTTATGTTAAAACTATTAACAATCGGTGACGTTGTGGGAGATTGCGGCGTCGAATTTTTGGTAAAGAAATTACCAACCTTTATCAAAGAAAACAACATTGATTTCACCGTGGTCAACGGTGAAAACGCTCTCCCCGGAAGCGGTATCAGCTTAAATATCACCGAAGACATTTTAAATGCAGGGGCAGACTGTGTCACCTTAGGCAATCACGCTTTTAATAAAAAAGACGTGGAAAAAGCCTTTGACCGTTACCCCGACCGCATTATCCGTCCCTTAAATTATGACGGCTCCTTAGAGGGCGAGGGCTACACCGTGTTAGACGCCAAAGGATACCGCATCGGTGTTGTAAATCTTTTGGGAAGACTCTACCTCTCCCCCATTAACTGTCCGTTTTTAGCAATGGATAAAGCACTGGACTACTTAACAGATAAAACCGATATTGTAATTGTGGACTTTCACGCCGAAGCCACCAGCGAAAAGAAAGCATTCGGCTACTATGTGGACGGGCGGGTTTCTGCCGTGTTCGGCACTCACACCCACACCCCCACCGCCGACGAACAGGTGCTGCCAAACGGTACCGGCTTTATTACCGATATCGGGATGACAGGTGCCACCGACTCAGTGTTAGGATTAAAAAAGGAAATCTCCATCGGACGGATTGTCCATCATAAACGCTCCCGTTTCGATTGGGCAGACACCAACCCCGCCATGATGGGCGCCATCTTCACCGTGGACGAATCCACCGGCAAATGCCACAGCGTAGAACGAATCAAAGTAACAGAATAACAAAAAAAAGCAAATACTAAAAAGTATTTGCTTTTTTAAACGCTCTCAAATGTTTGCAACTAATTTTACTATCAGTTGATACACAAATAGGATAATTTCCCAGTATATATTTGTAAGTGCAAAACCGCCAAGTATTCCCGTTAACAATCTTCTGATATTATCCGACATACATATTTTCAAATATTGCAATCCCCAATCAATTCCCATAGGGATCAACAGCATCAATGAATAGACAAAAGGTATATCAAATGGAAAAAGAAACGCTATTAAAGCTAAAATTTCTCCTATGATTACCCCTGTACATCTGGCGCATACAGGAAATTGATATCCATGAATAAAAAAACTTCTGTCAGACATCTGATGGCATCCCATTCGGGTTCCGAATTGCATCATCTTTATCCAACGAGAATCGGATTTTTTATTTACAGTCTCCATTTATTCCCGCAGTCATTACAAACCCAAAACTGGCTGTTATGTGTCTGCTTTCCTTTACCACACGCACCGCAAAGCAAACCAATAGGACCTAACAATACCGCTCCGCAGCATCCTTTGGATGCTGAAAAGTCTTTCCCGGTTGTGTTAACTTCATTAATTATCTGGCAGCGTTCTCCACCACATCTTGGACATCTCATACTTCTTTTCTCCTTTTTTGCACATCCGAGGATGTTACATGATATGGTATTATATCATAAAACAATTCATTTTGCAATAGTTTTTCTAAAAAATCATCAAAAAAAGAATGGTTTCGTTGCAGTTTAAAATTAAGACGATATGCCTACTTCGTTTGCTCGTTATTTTTGTTATCACAAAATCGATATGTTTTTCGTTTCACGGAAAAACTCGATATGATATAAATCTCGTTGCCGCAAGGCAACATATCGAGTGCGTTAGCACATATCGAGTCTGCAAGACATATCGAAAATCTCACACGAGATTTATATCGACAAAAAAAAGACAGATTTCTTTATCGAAATCTGTCTTTTTTTTGGTGCACCTTCAGGGACACAGTTGCTTCGCTCCTTGTCAGCTTGACGACCCAAGCCTTTGGCTTCGGTACCCGTCTTCGCACCACTCACCTAAAAACAGTTCCCCAAACTGTTTTCTTTACGGTTCGTGCCCTCTCAGGCTTCGAGTCCCTTCGGTTTGAGATATAAAAAAGCAGATACCAAACGGTATCTGCTTTTTTTGGTGCACCTTCAGGGACTCGAACCCGGGACCCACTGATTAAGAGTCAGTTGCTCTACCAACTGAGCTAAAGGTGCTTATATAACATTGGATATAATACCACAGTTTCAAAAAATTGTCAAGTATTTTTTCTATTTTGACATGATTTTTTATAGGATTGTTCATAAAATTCCTAAGATAAAAATATAGTCTTTCCACCACTATGTAGGGGACGATGCCCACATCGTCCCGTTGTAGAAAAGTGCAATACTGAAGAAACGGGCGGATGTAGGCATCCGCTCCTACAATTTTATGCACCTGCAAGGTGCCACCATTTTTATTCTTTATTATTTATTCTTTATTTTACCACACCTCATCAGTCACTTCGTGACAGCTTCCCCTCAAGGGGAAGCCGTTTCTTTTTGCAATTCAACTAAAAAAGGACTGCCCGAAGGCAGTCCTTTTTTAGTTGATTTGTCATTCTAAACAATGAGGAAAAGTTCCTTTAT
>JAFYVF010000095.1 GCA_017549265.1 Clostridia bacterium | reverse complement strand
GCCATATCCCAGTTGTTGTGAGCAAGTTTTTGGAACATTTCTCTTGCTTTCACGGTGTTCACAATGGTTTCGCCGGTTGCTTCACGGGTATAGGTTAAATCCCAGTCTGCATCTTCTTCTACTGCTTTCATAAAAGCATCACGGATTCTTACGGAGATGTTTGCTTTGGTAACTTTATTTAAGTCGTTCTTAATGTCGATAAAACGGGGCAGATCGGGATGATTACATTCTAAGGAAATCATCAGCGCACCGCGACGTCCGCTCTGACCGATTAAGTCGGTTACTAACGAATATAAGTCCATAAAGGACACACTGCCGGTGGTTTCTTTTGCCGCGTTGTTGATTTTTGCACCTGCGGGAGAGAGTTTAGAGATATCAATACCGCAGCCGCCGCCGTAGGAGTAGGTTCTTGCCAATTTGGAAGCACATTCGAAAATGCCTTCAATATTGTCTTCCGGAGGAGAAATGACATAGCAGTTGGAATAGGTGATTTTTCTGCCTTCCTTTGCCAATCCTCTGGAAGCAATAATTCTGCCGCCTGGCAGGAATTTTCTCTCCATCATCAAGGGGATGATATCTTTATTACCGCCGGAAATTCTTTCGAAAAATCCGTCAATGGTTTCTCCGTTGTGGCGATATTTCTTTTCCCAAATATCTTTTTGGAGTTGTGTTTTAAAAAACGTACTTTCCTGTGCCATAATCTTGTCCCTTCTGTCTTCATTTTTTACTTTATTTTCCAAAAAACATTGTGTCAAAATTCCCCCGAGAGGGTGAAAAAAACGCTGATTTGCATTGGTTTTCAGCGTTTTTCGAAAGTTTAGGTATCTTGCTTTTTGACACAATATCTTGTGTTGGCAAGAAGTATGATACCATATATCTTGTGTTTTGTAAAGGGGTTTTTGTAAAATTTTTAAAAAAATTTTGAAAAAAATAAAAAAGGGGTAAAAAAAACGAAAAAAACACTTGAAAAAACGGGTAGTTGTGTGTTATAATGTATGATACTATATAATGGAAAAGAATTTTCCTCGTAAAATAAAGGAGCAACACTATGGATACCAAGTCTCTGGCAACACTTTTGTTTGATGCATCTCTTCCCACCTTAGAAGAAATCAGCAATACCTATCCCCGTCGCAATTTAAAAGAAGGCGAAAAAGTGACCCGTATGGCACCCTCTCCCACCGGCTTTATGCATTTGGGGAACCTCTATGCGGCTTTAACCTCCGAGCGTCTGGCCCACCTTTCCGGCGGTACCTTCTATCTCAGAATTGAAGACACCGATCAGAAACGTGAAGTGGAAGGCGGCGTGCAGGCGATTATTGACGGTCTGTCTCACTTTGGCTTAAACTTTGACGAAGGTGCGTTAGTAGAAGGAGAAAAAGGTATTTACGGTCCTTACCGACAGCGTCAGCGTGCCAAAATTTATCAGGCATTTGCCAAAGATTTGGTGGAAAAAGGAATGGCATATCCTTGCTTCTGTTCCGAGGACGAGCTTTCCGATTTAAGAGCCCGTCAGGAAGCAGAAAAGGAAGATAACTTAGGCTACCGTGGCAAATGGGCAAAATGCCGCTCTTTGAGCTTGGAAGAAGTTGAGGAGAGATTAGCAAAAAAAATGCCCTGGGTGCTCCGTTTTAAAAGCGAAGGCAGTATTGATAATAAATTCAAATTCACCGATTTGGTAAAAGGGGACTTGGAATTATCCGAAAACGATATGGATGTTGTCATCTTAAAATCCGACGGAATCCCCACCTACCATTTTGCACACGTTGTGGATGACTATCTGATGGGTACCACCCATGTTGTCCGTGGGGACGAATGGATTGCAACCCTGCCCATTCACCTGCAATTATATCGTGCAGTTGGCTTAAAAGCTCCCAAATATATGCATATCGCTCCCTTAATGAAGATGGACGGCTCCACCAAACGTAAACTTTCCAAACGTAAAGACCCCGAGCTGGCTCTGGCATTTTACAAGCAGGAAGGTTATGTGGTAAACTGCGTGATGGTGTACCTGATGACCTTATTAAATTCCAACTTTGAAGAATGGTATGCACAAAATCCCGATAAGTCCTACAGAGACTTTCCCTTCTCGCCCAAGAAGATGTCTGTATCGGGTGCGCTGTTTGACTTGGTAAAATTAGATGACGTTTCCAAAAACGAGTTAGCTAAACTTTCCAATACCGAACTTTATGCGTTATTGGAAACCTATACCAAAGAATTCGACAAAGAATTTTATCATATTATCACCGCACAAAAAGACAAAGTGTTAGAAATCTTAAATATCGGACGTGTGGGTCCCAAACCCAGAAAAGATATTGCGAAATTATCCGAAATCAAGGACTACATTTCCTATTTCTTCCCCGAATTATATCAGCCCGATTATCAGTTCCCTGAAAATATTTCGGAAGAAGACAGAAATCTTTTAATCACCGAATACAAAGATATTTACGACGAAAACGACACTCAGGACGAATGGTTCCAGAAAATCAAAGACTTATCCGAAAAACACGGCTTCACCTCCAATATGAAGGAATACAAAAAGAACCCCGAAGCATTTAAAGGTAATGTTGCCCAAGTTTCTACCGTACTTCGCGTGCAGATTTGCGGACGTCAGAATACCCCCGATACCTACGAAGTGTTCCGCGTAATGGGGAACGAATTAGTTAAGGCTCGTCTTTCTCTGTAGGGGCTTGAAAAACGGCGCACAATCAATGAACCTCACCGCTCGGCGTACAGTCAGTACGCCTTCGGGTAACCACCTTCGGTGTTCGGTTGCTGGATTCTGCATCCATTTTTCTTCACCCGATAAAAAAAGCAAGGGCTTGAAAAATCGTCTCAAATCAATGAACCTCACCACTCGGCGTACACACGGTACGCCTTCGGGTAACCACCTTTGGTGTTCGGTTTCTTGATTTTAGTTCGATTTTTCTTCACCCAAGTAAATATCGTTTGATTCTCTCAAAGCACCTCCATCTGATGGGGGAGAGAATCACTTGAAACTGCAATTCTTTTGTAAGAAAGGAATAAAAAACAATGTCAGAAATTATGGAAAGCAATTTCATACACGAAATTATTGATAAAGACTTAGCGGAAGGCAAAGTGGAAAAAATCCATACCCGTTTTCCGCCCGAACCTAACGGATACCTGCATATCGGTTCCGCAAAAGCAATCTGGATTAACTGGGGAACTGCCAAAAAATATGGCGGACAGTTTAACCTGCGTTATGATGATACCAACCCTGCCAAAGAAGACGACGAATATGTGCAGGCAATCTATAAAGACTTAGAGTGGCTGGGCGCTATCCCCAATGGCGGTATCTTCTACGGCTCCGACTATTTTGATAAGTGCTATGAATTCGCTTGCGAACTCATCAAAAAAGGCAAAGCCTATGTTTGCGACTTAAATGCGGAAGAAATGAGAGAATACCGTGGCACCTTAACCACTCCCGGTAAAAACTCTCCCTACCGTGACAGAAGCGTGGAAGAAAACTTAGACCTGTTTGAACGTATGAAAAACGGGGAATTTAAAGACGGCGAAAAAACCTTACGTGCTAAAATTGATATGGCGTCTCCCAATATGAATATGCGCGACCCTGCCATTTATCGAATTGTGCATACCGACCATCACCGTCAGGGCAACAAGTGGTGCATTTATCCCCTGTATGACTATGCACATCCCCTCCAGGATGCATTAGAAGGCATCACCCATTCCTTATGTTCCATCGAATTTGAAAACCACAGACCATTGTATGACTGGGTTGTGGAAAATGTCGGATTCGAAATGCCTCCTCATCAGTACGAATTTGCTCGTTTGAATGTGACCAATACCGTTATGAGTAAGCGTTATCTCCGCCAGTTGGTGGAAGAAGGCATTGTGGACGGTTGGGATGACCCCAGAATGCCCACTTTGTGCGGTTTAAGAAGACGTGGTTACACTCCCTCTTCCATTTTCGAATTTGTAAAACGTTCCGGTGTTGCCAAAGCAAACAGCTTGGTAGATATCGGATTATTGGAATTTTGTATCCGTGACGAATTGAATACCACCGCAAAACGCCGTGTGGCTGTGTTAGACCCGGTGAAAGTGGTATTAACCAACTATCCTGAAGACAAAGTGGAATATATCAAACTGCCCGATAATCCTCAGGATCCCGAAACCTCCTACCGTGAAGTGCCTATTTCCCGTGAAATCTATATTGAACGCTCCGACTTTGCAGAGGTTCCGCCTCCGAAGTTCCACCGTTTAAAACCCGGGGGAGAAGTGCGTCTGATGGGAACTTATTTCATTCAGTATCAGGATGTGGTGAAAGACGAAAACGGCAACATCGTGGAAATCCATTGTACCTATGACCCCGAAACATTTTCGGGCAATGCTCCCGATGGCAGAAAAGTGAAAGGTACCATCCATTGGGTATCTGCCAAATTCGGCGTGGAAAAAGAAGTGCGTCTGTATGACCGTCTGTTCACTTTGGAAAATATGAACGATATGCCCGAAGACAAAGGCTACGACGATTATTTAAACAAAGATTCCGTGTCTGTCTGCAAAGCAGTTTGCGAACCCTCTTTAAACGATGCAACCTTAGAAGACAAATTCCAGTTTGTTCGTAACGGTTACTTCCAGAAGGACAGCAAATTCGATGATACCTTCAACTTAATCGTCAACTTAAAAGACAGCTACAAACCCAACTAATTTTTTTAGTTTTTTTTAGTATTTTCGATTTTCTTATCACAATAAAGGAGGAACCCACCCTTGAGTCAGACAATCAAACCTGTGTGGTATCCCAAAACTTTAAATATTTACGAAACCCAGACCGCTATCGGAAAAACCAAGCGTATTTTCCAGGATAAGCTGGCAGAGGTGTTAAACTTAAAACGAGTAACCGCACCCTTGTTCGTAGAATCCCGTATGGGCTTAAACGACAACTTAAACGGTGTGGAACGTGCCGTTACCTTTGATATTCCCGAAACCCAGGGAATGGCGGAAATCGTGCATTCTCTGGCAAAATGGAAACGTCTTGCTCTCTATCAGTACGGTTTTTCCTGCGGGGAAGGTATTTATACCGATATGAATGCGATTCGCCGTGATGAAACTATGGATAATCTCCATTCCATCTATGTG
>JAFYVF010000094.1 GCA_017549265.1 Clostridia bacterium | reverse complement strand
TCAGGTACTTCCAATACCCACATCAAAGCCTTGGCAGGTGAAGTGGAAGAAAAAATGAAAGACATTGAAGCACCCCTTCACATTGAAGGTTATGTGTCTGCAGAATGGGTGCTGATGGATTATAATGATGTGAATGTAAACATCTTCCAAAAAGATTCCAGAATGTTTTACAGTTTGGAACGTCTGTGGCAGGATGCCGAACAGATTACTTGGAAAGAGGAGGAATAAGTGATGTACAACTTTACCGAAATCGAACAAAAATGGCAAAAAATCTGGGACGATAACCAGACTTTCAAAGCAACTGATGATTATACCAAGCCCAAATTTATGGCGTTGGTAGAATTCCCTTATCCTTCCGGTCAGGGTCTGCACGTGGGTCATCCCCGTTCCTACACCGCGCTGGATATCGTAGCTCGTAAAAAAAGACTGGATGGCTACAATGTGCTCTATCCTATGGGTTGGGACGCATTTGGTTTGCCCACCGAAAACTTTGCCATCAAAAATAAAATTCATCCCAAAACCGTTACCAAAAATAACATTGCAAACTTTAAACGTCAGTTGAAATCTCTGGGCTTTTCTTTTGACTGGTCCCGTGAAATTGACACCACCGACCCCAACTACTACAAATGGACTCAGTGGATTTTCTTGCAGTTATTTAAAAAAGGTTTGGCATATAAAAAGGAAATGGCTGTAAACTGGTGTACTTCCTGTAAAGTTGTGTTGGCAAACGAAGAAGTGGTGCAGGGCGCTTGCGAACGTTGTGGCAGCGAAGTGGTAAGAAAAGTAAAATCTCAGTGGATGTTAAAAATCACCGAGTATGCACAGCGTTTAATTGACGATTTAGACGAAGTGGATTACATCGATAGAGTCAAAGCTCAGCAGAAAAACTGGATTGGCCGTTCCACCGGTGCGGAAGTGGATTTTGTAACCACCGCAGGTGAAAAATTAAGAGTTTATACCACCCGTCCCGATACGTTATTCGGTGCTACCTATATGGTAATTTCTCCCGAACATCCCAACATTGAAAAATGGGCGGACAAACTGGAAAACTTAGATGAAATCAAAGCTTACCAAGTGGAAGCTACCAAAAAATCCGACTTTGAAAGAACCGAACTTGTAAAAGATAAAACCGGCGTGGAATTAAAAGGAATTCGTGCAATCAACCCTGTAAATCAGAAAGAAATTCCCATTTTCGTATCCGACTACGTACTGATGTCTTACGGCACCGGTGCCATTATGGCAGTACCTGCTCATGACGAACGTGACTGGGACTTTGCAAAAGCATTTAATCTTCCCATCATTGAGGTTGTTGCAGGTGGTGATGTGCAGAATGCAGCTTTCACTGATGTGGAAGAAGGAACCATGGTGAACTCCGGTTTCTTAGACGGTTTAAGCGTTGCCGAAGCGAAAAAAGCAATCATCGAATACTTAGATAAAGAAGGCTTAGGGGAATCCAAAGTCAACTATAAACTGCGTGACTGGGTATTCTCCCGTCAGCGTTACTGGGGCGAACCCATTCCGATTGTACACTGTGAAAAATGTGGTGCAGTGGCATTACCCGAAAGCGAACTGCCCTTACTGTTACCCGAAGTGGATAGCTACGAGCCCACCGACAACGGCGAAAGCCCCCTGGCAAATATGACCGATTGGGTGAACACCACTTGTCCTTGCTGTGGCGGACCTGCAAAAAGAGAAACCGACACTATGCCTCAGTGGGCCGGTTCTTCCTGGTATTTCCTGCGTTATATGGATCCCCACAACGAGAATGCATTAGCATCCAAAGAAGCATTGGAATACTGGGGTCCCGTAGATTGGTACAACGGCGGTATGGAACATACCACCTTGCACTTACTCTACTCTCGTTTCTGGCATAAATTCTTATATGATATCGGCGTAGTACCCACCAAAGAACCCTATGCAAAACGTACCTCTCACGGTATGATTTTAGGGGAAAACGGTGAAAAAATGTCTAAATCCCGTGGCAACGTGGTAAACCCTGACGATATCGTAAGAGATTACGGTGCCGACACTATGCGTTTATACGAAATGTTTATCGGTGACTTTGAAAAAGCGGCTCCCTGGAGTCAGCAGGGTATCAAAGGTTGTGTGAGATTCTTAGAAAGAGTTCACGCTCTGATGGATATGATTCAGGAAACCTCCACCGGTAAACTGGAAAAAGAACTGCATAAAACCATCAAAAAAGTATCTTCCGACATTGAATCCCTGAAGTTCAATACAGGTATCGCAAGTTTGATGAGTTTGTTAAATGCAATCTATGATAACCGTGGTTTAACCAAAGAAGAATTAAAAATCTTCATCACCTTGCTAAATCCCTTTGCGCCGCACTTAACTGAAGAAATGTGGGTACTCTTAGGCTTTGAAGGAATGTTGAACCAGACCGCTTGGCCCAAATACGATGAAGCAAAAACCGTGGATAACGAATGCGAAATCGTAATCCAGCTAAACGGTAAAATCAAAGATAAATTGGTCATTGCTGCAAACCTTTCCAAAGACGAAATTGAAAAAACCGTAATGGAATCTGATGCGGTAAAAGCAATGATTGACGGAAAAACTGTGGTAAAAACCATTGTTGTTCCGGGCAAACTTGTTAATATTGTTGTAAAATAATTGTGAAGGCTTGATAAAACGCGCAGAATCAATGAATCTCACCGCTCGTCGTACACGCAGTACGACTTCGGGCATTGTCAAGGCGAGGCCTTGATTCGATTTCTTAATTCTGCATCGTTTTCTCTGAACCTAATTTCATAAGATAACGAAAAGACGAAATTCATAAAAATTGAATTTCGTCTTTTTGTTTCTCTTGGAATTGCCGTTTGGAAAATGTAGGGGACGATGCCCACATCGTCCCGCTTATATTCCTTGCTATTTACTTTTGACAATCTTACCAAACAATGCCATGCTGAAATTACCACACAAACGAAAAGAAGAAAACAGTATGGATTCCATACTGTTTTCTTCTTATGAGCAGGTTAGTTTTTTTCGTAACCCTTCAATAATTTTCTTCTCAATTCTAGAGACTTGCACTTGGGAAATATTTAATTGTTTTGCTACCTCGTTCTGGGTTTTATCTTCAAAATATCGCAGGTGAATCACCGTTTGTTCCCGTTCGGGTAGTTTTTTTAGTAACTCGTGTAATGCCATATATTCCACAATTTTTTCTTCCTGATGTTCTTCGCCCGGAATCTTATCCATTAGCATCACCGAGCCATCATCTCCCATGGGAGCATAAAGAGATTCGCAGGTGGGCGTGTAGGAGATGGCGGTGACCACATCATCTTCCGAAATTCCTGTTGCTTGGGAAATTTCTGCGATTTTCGGTTCCTTAAAAAAACGATTTTTATAGTCCTCCAGATAGCGATTGATTTTATAGGAATTTTCTTTGATATATCGAGACACTTTTACCGCACCGTCATCTCGGAGGAATCGTTTGATTTCTCCCATAATCATGGGAACGGCATAGGTGGAAAATTGCACATCATAAGAAAAATCAAATTTCTGGATGGCTTTTTGCAATCCGATGCACCCAATCTGGATGGCATCATCAGGCTCAATTCCTCGGTTTAAAAAGCGAAATGCAATTTTTTTGACCAATCCCATATTGGCGGAGAAAAGTTGTTCCATTGCGTTTTTATCGCCTGTTTTTGCCAGCTTTATCAGCTCGTTGTTTTGATCAAACAACTTGATTTACACCTCATTTTCTTGGAAAAATTTATGTATGGTTGGGGTGAAGACGTTTTTTCATAAACACACGGGTTCCTTTTCCCGGTTCGGATTCCACTTCCAGCGTATCCATAAAGGATTCCATCACGGTAAATCCCATTCCCGAGCGTTCTTCTTCGGATTTGGTGGTGAAAAGAGGTTCTCTCGCTTTTTCAATATCGGCAATTCCTTTTCCACAGTCCGTTACGGTAATTTCCACACTGTAATCGGAAAAGAGTCGCATTTCCAACGTGATAATGCCCACTGTTTTATCATAACCGTGAATCACTGCATTGGAGACCGCTTCCGATACTGCGGTTTTCACTTCCACAAGTTCCGAGACAGTGGGATCCAACGAGGAAACAAACGCTGCCGCTGTAACACGGGAAAATCCTTCATTTTCCGATTTTGATAAAAACATCAGACGCATTTCATTTAGAATTTCCATAATCTTACAAGCTCCTTTCCGTGGGAGAGAATGGTTGAAAGCTCTCGCATATTCGCAAGATTCAACATTTTTAAATAGCGTTCATTGGTTGTATACACATAAGTCACGGTGCCAAACGGCGCTGTCAATTTGTAGCCGTGCGCAATAAAACTGATGCCGGAGCTGTCCATAAAGGTCAACCCTTCCAAATTAAAAACGATTTTACGGTAATTTTTTTGCGTGAGCCTAAGAGTCAGTCGTTCTCGTCCTGCGATGCTGTTATGATGGTCCAGTTCTCCTCTTAGCAGTATCATTAAGGTGTCGTTTTGTTCTTCAAAGAGTATTTCCATAGTTGTTCCTCCAATTGTTTTTCTTATTGTAGCATACGGGGGATAAAAAGTCAGTTGTAATTTGTCGCAGGGTGAAAAAATCGTTCGACAAATTGGACTGTTTTTTGAAAAAGCGGTTGACTTTTTTGGGGAAGTTGTGATATGATATTAAGGATTGATTGACAAGGAGGATGTTATCATGAAGCAAAGAGGCTTTGAAGTAGCCAAAGATTTTTTAAATCAGGATATTAAGCTTCCTGAGCGTTCCACCAAAAACAGTGCCGGATACGATTTTTTTGCAATCGAAGACACTGTGATTCCTTCCTATTATGGTCAGCTTTTAGAAAAAGTGGTATCCAAGGAACCTATTAAACCTACATTGGTAAAAACAGGGATTAAGGCGTATATGGGGGAAGATGAAGTGTTATCCATCTATAACCGTTCTTCCAATCCCGGAAAGAAAGGCTTGATTTTAGCAAACTCCGTTGGCATTATTGATAGCGATTATTATTCTAATCCCGATAATGACGGTCACATTATGTTTGCATTTTATAATTTTATGCCCTTTGCCATTACCATCAAAAAAGGCGATAAAATCGGGCAAGGAATTTTCACCAAGTTTTTAAAAGCAGACAATGATAACGCACAGGGCGACCGTACCGGCGGGTTTGGAAGTACCGGAAAATAATAACCAAAAGGAGCAAAAAAATGAAAAAACTTTGTCTTTTACTGTTGGCACTGATGTTGGTGTTAACGGGCTGTCAAACAAAAGGAGAACCTACTATGGAAGAAATTGTAACTATGAAAACTGTCACTGTGGACAAAACTGATGCGAATAAACCCATCGTAACCATTGAAATGGAATCCGGCGGTGTTATCAAAGCAGAATTATATCCCGATGTTGCCCCCATCACCGTAGAAAACTTTGTTTCCTTAATTGAAAAAGGATTTTACAATGGCTTGACTTTCCACAGAAATATCCCCGGCTTTGTGATTCAGGGCGGTTGCCCCGAAGGTACCGGTATGGGTGGCCCCGGTTATTCCATCAAGGGTGAATTTGCATCCAACGGCGTGGAAAACAACTTAAAACATACCCGTGGTGTGCTTTCCATGGCAAGAGCAATGGATCCCAACTCTGCAGGTAGCCAGTTCTTTATTATGCACGCTGATGCACCTCATTTGGACGGCGAATACGCTGCATTTGGTATGGTAATCGAAGGTATGGATGTTGTGGACCAGATCGCAGAAACCGGTAAGTAAGCAGGCTTGAAAAATTGTGCATAATCCGTGAATCTCACCGCTCGCTGTACACACGGTACAGCTTCGGGCTCGTCAAGGCGTTGCCTTGATTCGATTTCCGAATTCTGCATCAATTTTTCTTCACCTTAGAAAATACGGAAATAGCAAAGACGGAATCTTTGATGGGTTCCGTCTTTTTGTTTGATGTGAGAAACATCATTTGTAGGGGAGGGGTTTCATCCCCACCCGTGTTTTTCAAACAAGCAAAGTTGTGGCAGGAAAATCTTGTCAAATTCTAAAAGAAAAAATCCAAAAAAATTCCTGAAATCTCTTGACAAATAGGATTGTTTGTGATATATTATTTTAAGTCAGCTTATGTGTTTATATGCCGGTGTGGCGGAATGGCAGACGCGCGCGACTCAAAATCGTGAGGGAAACCGTGGGGGTTCAAGTCCCTTCACCGGCACCATCATTATAAAACCGTGTAAAAAATCGCTGATATATAAATTATATCTAATTTGTTTGGAGGTGCAATCGACTATGGCAAAATGCGAAATTTGTAACAAAGCTACCACTTTTGGTATTCAGGTTTCTCACTCTCACAGAAGATCCAACAGAACCTGGAACCCCAACATCAAAAAAGTTAGAGCAATTGTTGACGGTTCTCCGAAAAAAATTACCGTTTGCTCTAAATGCTTAAAATCCGGTAGAGTTATCAGAGCTATCTAATCGGAACAACAAACCAAAAAAAGCCGTGTGAATTTCGCACGGTTTTTTTGTATGCTTTTGAAACGGCTTGAAAAATGAGTCAGAATCTGTGAATTTCACCCTCGGCGTACCGAATGTACTTCGAGGGCTTGTCAAGGCGTTGCCTTGATTTGATTGTGAATACAAC
>JAFYVF010000093.1 GCA_017549265.1 Clostridia bacterium | reverse complement strand
TACGATGATTGCGGTTCCTGGGGACTGCTTCCGAAAAACTACGAAAAAGAACTTCAAAACGCGGGGATACAATGCAGAGTATTTAATCCCCTTCGCCCCAGTTTAACCATCACCATGAATAATCGTGACCACAGAAAAATCCTGATTATTGATGGAAAAGTGGGCTTCACGGGCGGTATCAATATTGCAGATGAGTATATTAACCATATTGAAAAACACGGGCATTGGAAGGATACCGCCATTCTCCTGCGCGGACAAGCTGTCAACACGTTAATCAGCTTGTTTTTTGAAATGTGGAACCTGATTGAACCCGGTGACGAAGATGTTACCGAATATTACAACCGGGAACCCGTTTCCCCTTGTCACGACGGATATATACAACCCTACGGTGCAGACCCCTTCAGCAACGACCCGATTGGGGAGCATATTTATCTTAACTTAATCAACAAAGCGCAAAAAGAAATTTTGATTTCCTCCCCTTATCTGATTATAGACAACGAAATGACCACCGCTCTTTGTCTTGCAGCCAAAAGCGGAGTTTCGGTCACGATACTGACGCCTCATATTGCAGACAAGTGGTATGTGCATTTAATGACGGTTTCCTCCTATTTGCAACTGATGAAAGCCGGTGTGAATATCTACGAATACACTCCCGGGTTTGTCCATGCCAAGATGTTTGCGGTGGACGGAAAAATTGCCACTGTCGGTACCGTTAATTTGGACTATCGCAGCCTGTATCTGCATTTTGAATGTGGCGCGATTTTATACGATTCCACCACGGTTTCCAAAATTCAAAAAGATATTTTGGATACCTTATCTGTATCCCAGAAAATTGTCCCCGAAGATTTAAAGAAAATCCGTTGGTATCACAGGGTATTTCAGCGGTTGGTACAAGCTCTGGCCCCACTGTTATAAGAAACGAGGTGTTTTCTTTTTGAAAATTTGCTTGATGCCCCACCCCAAAACTTTAGAACATTTCTCCTATCTTAACGGAAACTTCCGGGGTCAGGCCGATATTGAAATCTGTTTTCCGGACGAAGACCTTACAAAGAAACATGCGGATATTTTTCTTTTGGAAGAAGACAACCTATTGCTTACCGAACGTCTGTTATCTTCAGAAAAGAAGCCTCTGATTGTCATTGTGAAAAAGGGCGTTTCCAACAAACACGTCCGCTATCTTCCCGAATTCCCCAAAGGATTTTCCAAACTGTTGGACCAAATCACCGAATCCCAACCTCTTCTTTGGATGAAGCTGAACAATCAGGATTATTTTTACAATCAAAAGGACATTCTTTGGCTGACACAAGATAAAAAATTCACCGTATATTTCCGCTATGGCACCCACGTGACAACCAGAAATTCTGCAAAGAAAGCTTTCAAGCAATTATCTCCAAACTTATTCTTCCCTGTAGGAGAACACACGTTTGTCAATGCGGAATATGTTTCCAAACTAACCAAAGATAGCGTTTATCTGCAAAACGGATATCAAATCCCCTTTGACAGTGCTATGGCAGAACAAGTAAAAAACGCCTTCTTCAAAACAAAATATTTAAACGCTAAACAACCTGCCTTATAAATGCAGGTTGTTCTTTTTAGGCAGATTTTCAAAAAAATTTCTGATTTTCCTTGCAATCATCAGGAAAACATGCTATAATAAAATCAATATGCAAATTCGTGAAAAAAGTGGCCAACGAGATGAACATACTCGCCGGAACCAAAGAACAATCTATGACAAACCAAAGCTTACCGACGATCATGCTCCTCACCTGTAATTTTTTCAAACTACTAAAAAAGGAATCGTTTTTTTATGAATCAGAAAGTAGCAGTCATCGGCGGAGGACCGGCAGGCGTAATTGCTGCAGCCTTCAGTGCTAAGAGCGGAAACGACACCGTGCTTCTGGAGAAAAAAGAAAAACTCTTAAAAAAACTGTTTATTACAGGAAAAGGCAGATGTAATATCACCAATCGTTGTGATATTTCAGATTTTTTTATGAACATCCCCAAAAATCCTGATTTTCTATATAGCGCCCTGTATTCCTTCACCAATGAAGATATCATTTCCCTGTTGGAATCGGTAGGCGTCAGCGTCAAGACAGAACGGGGGAATCGTGTGTTTCCCATCACTGACAAAGCAGGCACCGTGTGTGACGGGCTTTGCCTGTTTTTAAAACAGTCCGGTGCAAAAGTGAAGCTATCGACCACCGTTACTGCTGTGAAAAAGCAGGACGATTTATTTGATATTGTTACCAAAAGCGGAACTCTTTCCGGTTTCCATAAGGTCATCTTAGCAACCGGCGGAAAATCCTATCCCGTAACCGGTTCCACAGGAGACGGTTACCGTTTTTCTGAAAGCTTAGGGCATCACATTACTCCCCTGTACGGAAATTTAGTGCCTCTGGAAACCGAGGAAACCTACGGGCAAGAGTTATCGGGGCTTTCTCTCAGAAATGTTTCCTTAAAAATGAAAAATCAAAAAGGAAAAATAATTTTTGAAGATTTCGGGGAAATGATGTTTACTCATTTTGGGGTAACCGGCCCCCTCATTATTTCTGCAAGCTCCCATCTTCCCCAGGAACCTTGCACCTTGCACATTGACTTAAAACCCGCTTTGAACGAAAAGCAACTGGACGAACGCCTCTTAAAAGACTTCGGAAAGTTTGCCAACAAAGCATTTCATAATTCCTTGGGAGAACTGCTCCCGAAAAGTCTGATTCCCGTGATGGTAACCTTATCGGGAATTGACCCCGGGAAGCAATGCAACTCCATTACCCGTGAAGAACGAAAGAGACTTTTGGAGTTACTGAAAAATTTCACCTTACACGTGAAAGGAAAGCGTCCCATTGAAGAAGCCATTATCACCTCAGGTGGTGTGGACGTTCGAGAAATCAACCCCTCCACCATGGAATCCAAATTGGTGAAAGGGCTGTATTTCTGCGGAGAGCTGATTGATACCGATGCCTACACCGGCGGTTTCAATCTGCAAATTGCATATTCCACCGGCTATCTTGCCGGAACCAATGTATAGAAAGGAGTTTCATCTATGAAACCCTATGTTGTGGCAATTGACGGACCTGCAGGTGCAGGAAAGTCCACTCTGGCAAAACGACTTGCCAAAGAACTCGGCATTGCCTATATTGATACCGGTGCCATGTATCGTGCCTGTGCACTGTATGCCATTGAATCCGGGATCAATCCCAAAGTGGATTCCCCCGAGCTTCGTTCTCTTTTGGAAACTGCGGAAATTGACTTTCGCACCGTAAAAGAAGAACAGAAGATTTTCTTAAATGATATTGACGTGTCTCGAGAAATCAGAGAACCCCATATTTCCACCGGAGCATCAGACATCTCCGCGCTGCCCTTTGTAAGAGATATGCTGGTAACCATGCAAAGAAATCTTGCCAAAGGCAAATCCGTGTTAATGGATGGGCGAGATATTGGAACCAACGTGTTTCCCGATGCCCAGGTAAAAGTTTTTTTAACAGCAGATGTGGCTGAACGGGCAAACCGTCGTTTTTTAGAATTGCAGGAAAAAGGTGACCCTTCCACCTACGAACAAGTGCTCCATGAAATGACCGCACGAGACGAGCAGGATAAAAACCGAGAGTATGCTCCTCTGCGTCAGGCAGAAGACGCCTACCTTCTGGATACAACCCAAATGAATCTGGAAGAATCCTTTCAAGCACTTTTTCAGTATACTGCAAAAAAACTGCAACATCTTGATTGATGATTTGAGGTGACACTATGATATACCGAATCGGACGTGCGCTGATGCGCTTTGCGTACTTCTTTATCTTCCGGGTGAAAGTAATCGGCAAGGAAAACATCCCAAAAGAAGGCGGCATCATTTTCTGTGGAAATCATCGCAGTAATCATGATGCTCCCCTGGTGTTCTTCTCTCAGAAACGAAGACTTAGCTTTATGGCAAAGGATTCTCTGTTTTCTTTTAAACCCTTCGGTTGGTTTTTAAAGATATTCGGTGTGTTTCCGATAAAACGTGGCGTGGGAGATATTGGTGCCGTTAAAAAAGCGATTGAAATCGTGGAAGGAAACCGTGCCTTGGTGATGTTTCCGGAAGGAACCCGTAACCGTACCGATGCCCCTGTTTTAGAATTCAAAAACGGTGCTGCGCTGATTGCAAAAAAAGGAAATGCTTTAATGATTCCTGTTGCAATCACCGGAAACTACCGTTGGCTCTCGAAAATGACCATACGGTTCGGCACTCCCTTAGATTTAAAGGATTATGGTGAAAAACCGGATTTAAAACAAGCAACCTTGGATCTTCAAGAAACAGTTGCAACAATGCTAACACAGGGAGAACAGCAGTAATCAAAATATTACTGTCACCGAAACAATGAAAATTAAACTTGCAAAATCCGCAGGCTTCTGCTTTGGCGTAAAACGTGCCTGCGATACTGTATATGAAGCTTTAAAAGAACAAAAAAATTTATATCTTTTGGGCGAACTGATTCACAATAACCGTGTGATGACGGATATTGGAGAAAAAGGCGGAAAAACGGTGGAAGATATTTCAGAAGTTCCCAAAGATGCCACCGTGGTAATCCGTGCTCACGGCGTCCCGCCCACAATCACAAAAAAACTTGAGCAACAAGGGATTTCCTATATTGACCTCACCTGCCCCTTTGTGAAAAAAATCCATAAAATTGTGGAGGAAGAAGCAAAAAAAGGACAGAAAATCATTATCTACGGCAAAAAGGAACATCCCGAAGTGATAGGCATTTCCGGTTACTGTGAAAACGCTGTCATCACAATGGACTATGAAGAACTGAAGCCTCTCCTGCAACCGGAGGATCATATCAGCGTTGTGGCACAAACCACAATGGAAAAAGAGAAATTTTACAATTTCATTAAATTTTTAAAAAAAGGTTGTAATTTTGTATCAGTATTTGATACAATATGTAGTGCAACTCGGCAAAGACAAGCTGAAGCGGAGGAGTTGGCAAGAGAATCCGACCTGATGCTGGTGATTGGCGGTAAAAAAAGCTCCAACACTATGGAGCTTTACCAAAAATCCAAAGCCGTTTGCCCTCATACTTATCTGATTGAGTCAGCAGAAGATTTAAAAATGCTGATGCAAACCAATCCCAGTTTAAAAAATATATTATATACAAATTTCAATGTAGTAGGTGTTACAGCAGGCGCATCTACCCCAAGCTGTAGCATCGAGGAGGTAATTTCAGTCATGGCAGAAGAAAAAATCGTAACAAGTGAATTCGAAGAACAACTGGAGAACTACTTGGTAAGCCCCGTGCATATCAATAAAAGAGTTACTTGCACAGTTGAACAGATCACTGAAACCGAAGTTCGCGTTAGCATCCCCGGTTACAAAGGCTTAGGCTTTATTCCGGCAGATGAATTAACCGACGACAACAGCGTAAAACCCGCTGACCTGGTAAAAATCGGTGATGAAATCAACGCAATCGTTATTAAACCCAACGATGTGGAAGGTACTTGTCTGTTATCCAAGAAAAAAGTTGATTCCGAATTAAACATGACAGCTATCAAAGAAGCATTTGAAAGCGGCGCAATCTTAGAAGGGAAAGTTGTATCTGTCATTAAAGGCGGTTTATTGGTTTCTGTCAACAGTGTAAGAGTATTCGTTCCTGCTTCTCAGGC
>JAFYVF010000092.1 GCA_017549265.1 Clostridia bacterium | reverse complement strand
GAGATTTCACGCCGTCTTCATTTACCACGATATAAGCTAAACCTTTACCGCCGTAGGTTTTTACCAGTTCACCCAATGCATCAATTTCTTTACGGGACAGTTTTGCGCCCATACCCTCGCCGTTGATACATTTTACGCTTCCGCCGTTGTCCAATGCATTTTTGAATACGGTGAATTCGATATCTTTTACTTCTTCGGACAAGTCTACCAATTCTAAGCCGAAACGGTTATCCGGTTTATCACAACCATAGCGTTCCATTGCTTCTTTGTAGTCCATTCTCATAAAGGGAGTCTGAATGTCCATATCTAAAACTTCTTTGAATACTCTCTTTAAGAAGCCTTCGTTCATTGCGATAACGTCGTCCATTTCCACGAAGGACATTTCCAAGTCAATCTGAGTGAATTCAGGCTGACGGTCTGCACGCAGGTCTTCGTCACGGAAACATCTTGCAATCTGAATGTAGCGGTCAAAACCGGATAACATCAGAAGCTGTTTATAAAGCTGAGGAGACTGAGGCAGTGCATAGAATTTTTCCGGATGCACACGGCTGGGCACCAGATAGTCTCTTGCGCCTTCAGGAGTGGATTTGGTTAAATAGGGAGTTTCAATTTCCAAAAATCCGTTTTCGTCATAATAATCTCTTGCGATTTTGGAGATTTTGTGACGCATAATGATGTTTTTCTGCATTTCGGGACGGCGCAAATCCAGATAACGATATTTTAATTTAATCTGGTCATTTGCTTCCACGTCGGATGCGATAACAAAGGGAGTGGGTTCGGAAACGGAGAGGACTCTTAATTCCTCTGCCACAATTTCAATTTCCCCAGTTTTAATGTTTTTGTTAAAGGCACCGCTTCTCTGACGAACAGTACCGGTTACAGCGATAACATATTCGTTGTGAACGCCTTTTGCCTTATTTAACAGTTCCACGTTGATGGTTTCATCGAACACAATCTGAACAAGACCGGTTCTGTCACGAAGGTCAATGAATACCAGAGAACCAATGTCTCTTTGTTTGTTTACCCAACCTGCAACCGACACTTTCTGCCCGATAGAGGAAGAATCAAAGTCATTTGCATAGTTGGTGCGTTTGAATCCTTTTAAGGTTTCAGCCATTGATAATCAATCCTTTCTGTATGGTTACATTACGCTTTTACCACGGTTATAATTTCATCGGGAGCTACATTCACGGTTTCGCCGTTTGACATATTTTTCACAGGATAGCTTCCCTGAGCAATTTCGTCATCCCCGATGACTACGGTATATTTTGCGCCGATTTTGTCGGCATATTTCATCTGCGCTTTCACGGAACGGGCATTTAAGTCATATTCGGCAGAAATGCCTTGTCCACGTAAGGAGTAAACAAGCTGATAAACCTGTTTTTTTGCCGCATCGCCGATGGGAATGAAGAACACATCGGGCGTATCTTCAAAAACCTCCATAGCACCTTCTGCCAAAAGAAGCAGACGTTCAATGCCCATGGCAAATCCGATACCCGGTGCATCGTTTCCGCCTAAATCGGCAATTAAACCGTCATATCTGCCGCCGCCAAGCACCGTACCCTGTGCACCAATGTTATCAGACACAAATTCAAACACAGTTTTGGAATAGTAGTCTAAACCACGAACGATACCTTTATCAATTTTGTAGGTAATACCCACGGTATCTAAAATATCGGTCACGGTGTTGAAGTGGTCACGGCAGTCATCACACACACAGTCAAAAATGGTGGGTGCATCCTTGATTAAGGACTGGCATACCTCCGATTTACAATCAAAGATTCGCATAGGATTCTTGCCAAGTCTTTCCTGACAGGTTTCGCATAAGGAATCTTTTTTTACTTCCAAAAATGCTTTTAACTTTTCGTTATATGCTTTGCGACATTCTTTACAACCGATATTATTTAAGTTTAAAGTGATGTTGCCGATATTTAAGCGCTTGAAAATTTCAGCACCAAAAATGATGGCTTCCGCATCGGAATTGGGAGTGGTGGTACCAAGCATTTCCACACCAAACTGATGGAATTCACGAAGTCTGCCTGCCTGAGGTTTTTCATAACGGAAGCAGGAAATTAAGTAAAACAGCTTTAAGGGAAGAACCCCAGCATAAAGTCCGTTTTCCACAAAGCTTCTTGCTACCCCTGCAGTGCCTTCAGGACGAAGGGTAATACTTCTGCCACCCTTATCCAAAAAGGTGTACATTTCTTTGGTTACCACGTCGGTGGTGTCCCCTACCCCACGGGCAAACACTTCGGTCGACTCGAAGGTGGGGGTTCTGATTTCTTTAAAATTAAAATCGTTACAGATTTGTTTTAACACGCTTTCCACATACTGCCAACGGTAACTATCGGAAGGCAATACGTCTTTGGTGCCTTTGGGTGCGGTTAATTTCGCCACTAAAATCACCCTTTCTTATATTTTGTTCTCGTAGAGGTTGTAATTGGAATAGGAATCTTCGGAAAGATTCATAAAATCGTCATCATCTTTTGGAAGGAGTGCAATTTCCAACACTTCCCAAAATTCACTGACACTCATAAAGTTGAAATCAGAAATGATTTCTTTCGGAATATCTTCCAAATCCTTTTCGTTTTCCTTGGGAATGATGATGTTAAATACCCCTGCACGATGTGCAGAAATAGATTTTTCTTTTAAGCCACCGATGGGAAGCACTTTCCCGCGGATGGAGATTTCTCCCGTCATTGCCACATCGTTACGGATTTTTCTGCCGGTTAATGCAGAGGTGACCGCCAAAGCAATGGTAATCCCTGCAGAGGGACCGTCTTTGGGGGTTGCACCGTCGGGGAAATGAATATAAATATCTTTGGTTTTATAGAAATCTTTATCTAAGTTTAGGCGATCTGCCACGGAACGAATGTATGCCACTGCGATTTTCGCAGATTCTTTCATCACGTCGCCTAGGCTTCCCGTTGCTTCGATTTTACCCGTACCGTCTACCGCCACCGCTTCGCAGAACAAGGTGTCTCCACCTGCAGCGGTCCAGGCAAGGCCTAATGCCGCACCCACTTCGGGAAAAGCATTTTTGGGATCTACGGTATATTTCTTCTTACCTAAGAAAGTTTCTAAATTATTTTCATTGACGGTAATGGATTTTTTATCGGTCAGAAGCATATCTTTTTCTGCCTTACGGATTAAGGTAACCAAGGTTCTCTCCAATCGACGAACCCCGGCTTCTCTCACATAATAGTCAATGATGGAATAAATGGCGCTATCGTCAATTTTCAAGGTTTTCTTGGTGATTTTATGCTCTTTGTACTGCTTTTTCACCAGATAATCGGTGGCAATACGATATTTTTCATAGCGGGTGTAACCCGATAATTCAATCACTTCCATACGGTCGAGTAAAGGACCGGGAATGGTGTCTAAGCTGTTTGCCGTGGTGATAAAGAGCACTTCGGATAAATCAAAGGGAACATCCACATAATGATCGGTAAAGGTGTTGTTCTGCTCTTTGTCTAAGGCTTCCAGCAATGCACTTGCAGGATCCCCTCTCATATCCTT
>JAFYVF010000091.1 GCA_017549265.1 Clostridia bacterium | reverse complement strand
GTCATTTATTTGTTATATTTACTTCTGAAGTTTGATAAACTGATGATTTTGGGCAGATTCTTTCGCCATTAGGCAAAGATATGCGCTCTGCAAACCGTCGTATAAGCTGGAACGGCTGGTATCTCCGTTTAAAATTGCGGCAAAATCGCGGATTAAAATATTGTCTCCGCCACCGTGTCCCCCACCTGCTTTAGGACGCACCATAATATGCTCCACCGTGTTTTTATCGTGAGGGAAGAATTTAATTTCATTGGTAGTCCAGTCAAATTCCAGGGTTGCTTTCTGCCCGATCATTCGCATACCACGTCTGCCTGCTTCTTTTCTTGCCACGAAATTCTGGGTATAAACCGCGTGCAGACCGTCTTCATACTGCATCATAATGGTAGCACTGTCGTGATTGCCCACATCTTCCCCATAGGAACAGTATTCGCCGAAAGGAGCGTCATTTGCCTGCTCGGTAATCACTTTGGTGCTTTCGTAGCAGGTTTCGTATTCGGGGCAATCCTCACATTTTAAGTTGGCAGATTTGTCTCCCTTGTAAACCATTTTGGATTCCATTGCACAAATTTCAACAGGTTGTTTGCCCAGCACATAATTGATATAGTCCAAATCGTGGGTTGCTTTTTGCAAAAACAGACCGCCGGTGATACTTTCGTCACGATACCAATATTTATAATATACTCTGCCGTAGGGCACATTGTTATATGCCTGAATCTGAGACAATGTACCCAAAGCACCGCTATCATAGATTTCTTTCACTTTCTGCAAGATTTCGGTTAAACGAAGCGGGAAAGAAGTCATCCCAATCCCCTTGTAAGTATCCACCGCTTCTTTTAATTCATAATAATCTTCCAAATTGATTACCACGGGTTTTTCCAAAAACAAGGGAATCTTTCTTTTTAACACTTCCATTGCATATTGTTTATGTAAGTTACAACGGGTACCCACAAAAACGCCGTCTAACTCTTCCTTATCCAGCATTTCTTCCCCTTTTTCATAAAAGGTTACCTTGGTTGCATCTAAATTTTTGGTATTGTTGGCACGTTCTTTGGCACCTTGTAAATCCGCATCCGCAATCGCCACAATCTGAAGCTCAGGATAGTAACCGAACTCGTTAATCACAAGCGACTGAACACGTCCGCCAAAGCCGATAATCCCTATTTGTTTCATTGTCAAATCACCTCGTTGAAATTGGTAGCTTCAGTATAGCACACAAAATAAAATATGACAATACTTGTTACAGTATTGTCATATTTTTTTTACATATTAATCTGTGAGATTATCAAAGTAACCTTGTACCAAAATCACAGGAGTTCCTTTGTCACCGGAACCACTGGTTAAGTCGCACAAAGAGCCGATTAAGTCAGTCAGACGTCTTGGGGTGGTACCCTGAGAAGCCATATTGCCAACCAAATTGCTGTCTTTCTGACGAATCGCATTTTCGATGGCTTTTTTCAGTTCATCGCCTTTTAAATCTGCAAAATCATTGTCAGCCAAGTATTTTAATTTCAGTTCGTTGGGAGTGCCTTCTAGCCCTTTGGTATATGCAGGAGAAACCACCGGGTCAGCCAGTTCCCAAATGTGACCAACAGGGTCTTTGAATGCACCGTCACCATATACCATTACTTCAATGTTTTTGCCGGTACGTTCTTTGAACTGCTTCTGCATACCTTCCACCATATCAAAGCAGGTATGGGGGAACAATTTGATGGTGTCTTCGGTGGATTTGTTGGAACCAAGCAGACCGTAGTTTTCGTTGTAACCGCTGCCATCCACACTTTCGGTTAAGATTTCATCTAAACCAACCACACATTTTGCACCGGCAGCTTTTAAGATACGTTTGGTACGTGCACGGCTGTGAATATCGCAGTTTAATACACAATCTGCATATTTTAAGATTGCTCTGGGGTCATTTGCCAACACAATTTCAGCTTCTGCACCAACGGAACGGATTAGGTCACCATAGTATTTCACGTAGTCCACACCGGTAAAGGGATGCAGGTTTTCACCAAAGAGTTCTCTGTATTTTGCTTCGCTTAACACGTCGGTGTAAGGATTGATGCCTGCTTCATCCAGTTGGTCTAAGGAAACCAAAGCGTTACCCACTTCATCGCTGGGATAGTTTAACATCAACACCACTTTTTTTGCACCCATTGCAATCCCTTTTAAGCAGATTGCAAAACGGTTACGGCTCAAGATGGGGAAAATTACCCCGATGGTTTCGCCGCCTAATTTATTTTTCACGTCTTTTGCAATGGCATCAACGGAAGCATAGTTCCCCTGAGAACGAGCTACCACAGATTCGGTCACTGCAACAACATCACGGTCACGCAGAGCAAATCCTTCTGCCTCTGCCGCTTCAATTACGCTGTTTACCACGATGGATGCAATATCGTCTCCTTCGCGGATAATGGGACAACGAATCCCACGGGATACTGTGCCGACTTTTCTTTCCATAACAATTCTCCTAACTGTTGTCTGTTTGTATTTAAAAAAACATACTTGACATTTTTCACTATCTTTATTATAATACAAATGATTCCATTAGTAAAGCAGATAATTCTTACATTAGTGATAAGAGGTGCTTATATATGAATACCAAACTTGATTACTATCGTGTGTTCTCAGAAGTGGCACATCACGGTTCCTTTTCCACGGCAGCAGAAAAACTGTTTGTGTCTCAGTCTGCCATTTCCCAATGTATTCAACAGTTGGAAAGTGATTTAAACACCCAACTTTTTGTCCGCTCCCGTCGAGGTGTTACTCTGACACGTGAAGGAAAGTTACTGTTACCCAAAGTGGATAATGCGCTTTCTTCCATCACCCAGGGAGAAACCTTGTTGGCACAGCTTCACCATTTGAATGCCGGTTCTTTGATGATTGCCGCAGGTGACACAGTTACCACACATTATTTATTGCCCTATTTAGAAAAATTTCATACTCTTTATCCCGATATCCGCATTGAAATGACCAATTCTTATTCTGCCAAGCTGGTGCAATACGTCAAAGAAGGAAAAGCAGAACTTGCCTTTGTGAATTTACCCATATCCGACGAAGAATTAAGTGTAGAATCCTGTCTTACCATTCATGACGTCTTTGTCTGCGGTCCCGATTTCCCACAAAAAGAGTCATATTCCTGGAAAGAGTTGGCAGAACAACCGTTAATTTTGTTGGAACCTAACTCCACCTCCCGAAAATTTGTGGAAAAAGAATTTAAAAAGGCCAAAATTCCCTTGTCCCCAAAAATCGAAATTGCGGTACACGATTTACTGCTTCGATTTGCCTCCATCCACTTGGGGATTTCCTGTGTGGTGAAAGAATTTTCCGAAGAGAGCATCCAAAACAGCTCCGTCAAAGTGTTGAATGTGGAACCGCCTTTAAAAGAACGCTCCATCGGATGTGCCTATCTCAAGCACAATCCCCTCTCCCACGCCGCACAAGCCTTTTTAGAACTGATACGAAAAAAAAGCTGACTATTTCAACATTAGTCAGCTTTTTTCTTATCTTGCATAGCGTTTGTTCAAGGTTTTCCAATAGGATTTGTCAATAGAATCAAGTTGTTCTTTTGTGATGCGGAATTGCCAGTTTCCTTCTGCTTTTCCGGGAGTATTGAGACGAGTATCCGAACCGTATCCCAACAAATCCTGAATGGGCAGAATCACCCAGTCTGCGTGACTTGCAAGCACCGTGCGGATAATGCTTTTGCACCCTGCACCCCAATCTCCCTCGTGACCGCAATAAGAAAGCATTTCTTCTTTTAAATGCATCGGCAATTCCCACAAATAACCAAGTAAGGTGTTATTATCGTGAGTACCTGTATAG
>JAFYVF010000090.1 GCA_017549265.1 Clostridia bacterium | reverse complement strand
GTTGCCACCAAATATCCCAATATTGCAAGAGCGTATTTTAAAGACGTGAAAAAACAGTCTCCCGACATTATTAAATTAAACGGTTCCATTGAATTGGCTCCCATTGTGGGCTTATCCGACGTAATTGTGGATATTGTGGAATCAGGAAAAACCTTGGAAGAAAACGGTCTGGGTGTGTTAGAAGAAGTGTGTCAGCTGTCTGCCAGACTGATTGTCAATAAAGTAAGTATGAAAATGAAAAAGCAGATTCTGCCCATGATTGAAAAAGTGAAGGCGGTTATTGAATAATATGATAGCGATTATTGACTACGGCGCAGGAAATCTTTTCGGGGTTTCCAACGCCTTAAAACAGTTTACCGAGGAAGTTTATATTACCTCTGATAAAGATACAATCCGTTCTGCAGACCACGTGATTCTGCCCGGTGTGGGTCATTTTGATGATGCCATGGGAAGCATCAAAAAATCAGGTTTAATTGAAACCGTGTATGAAGTGATTGACAAAAAAACACCTTTTTTAGGTATTTGCGTGGGGTTACAGATGTGTTTTGAGAAATCCGA
The DNA here is from genome assembly GCA_017549265.1 of Clostridia bacterium. Classification (GTDB taxonomy): domain Bacteria; phylum Bacillota; class Clostridia; order UMGS1840; family UMGS1840; genus SIG452. The sequence continues at coordinate 13,963 of JAFYVF010000090.1, read as the reverse complement.
AGAGGGAAATTTACCCGGTCTTGGCATTTTCCCCGGTGAAATCAAAAAATTCCCCGTGGACATCTGCAAAAAAGTGCCTCAGATTGGCTGGAACAGAATCGAATACAAAGAAAGTCCTCTTTTTGTGGATTTGCCAGACGACTATTTTTATTTTGTGCATAGCTATTATTTAGAAGCAAAAAACCGTGAGGAAGTGATTGCCACTTCGGAATACGGAATTCCCTTTGACTGTGCATATCAAAGAGAAAACGTGTTTTTAACCCAGTTTCACCCCGAAAAAAGCGGAAAAACAGGACTGAAGTTACTTGAAAATTTTGTAAATTTTCAAGCAATGAAGAATGAATAAAGAATAATGAAGAATTGCAGTGGTTCGGCTTTGCCGAACATCATATTGATGCAGGCAAAGCCTGCCACCATAATGATTCACTATTCATTCTTCGTTATTCATTTTCAACAGAAAGGAGGTCTTTTGATATCATGGAAAAGAAGATTGGCTATACATTCCAAAATAAACAACTGCTTCGTACCGCATTAACACGCCGTTCCTATGTGGTGGAGAATAACTTAAAAGAGTACAATCAGCGATTGGAATTTTTGGGAGATTCCGTCTTAGGCTTAACAATTGCCGAGGAGCTTTACAAACTGCTTCCCGACGTGAAAGAAGGGGAGCTGACCAAGTTAAAAGCATCTGTGGTTTGTGAAAAATCCTTGGCTATTGTGGCAAATTCTTTAGAAATCCCCCGTTACTTACTGATTGGAAACGGTGAAAGATTACTTGGCATTGAAAAGCTTGATTCCACCACTTCGGATACCTTGGAAGCCATTTTTGGTGCCGTGTTTTTAGACAGTGATTTTCCTACCGCCAAAGAAGTGGTGCTTCGTTTGATGAGAGGGGCTATTGAAGAAACCATTAAAAACCGAAATGTGCTGGATTCCAAGTCGAAGCTTCAGGAATTGGTGCAAAAAGAATCCAAAGTGGATTTGGTGTATGAACTGTTGAAATCCGAAGGTCCCGACCACAATAAACACTTTGTGTCCCAAGTGTCCCATCAGGGAAAAGTGCTTGGTGTTGGGGAAGGAAAAACCAAAAAAGAAGCGGAAAAACAAGCCGCCCTAAAAGCAATCGAAACTTATTACCCCAACGAAATATAGCACTTCGTTACAGAAAGGAAGAATAAAAAATGCAATATCATATTTCCGACACCATGAAAACTATGCAGGGCTCTGCCATCCGTGAAATGTTTAAAACCATGGCAAAACCCGGCATTATCTCTTTTGCGGGAGGAAATCCCTCTCCTCTGACATTCCCTGTGGATGAAATCAAAGAAATCGCCCAAAAAGTGTTAACCGAAATGCCCTCGTTATGTTTGCAGTACGGCATCACCGAAGGCTACACTCCCTTAATTGAACAGGTGGAAGCTCGTCTGAAAAAACAGGGGATTTACCAAGAAGGCAACAACACCATTATCACCACCGGCGGTCAGCAGGGGCTTGATTTGGCAGTAAAAAGCATTTTAAATCCCGGTGACACCATTATCGTAGAAGAACCCAGCTTTATTGGTGCGTTGAACTCTTTTCGTACCTATGGTGCTGTGTTAAAAGGGGTTCCCGTGGAAGAAGACGGTATGAATCTGGATAAGCTGGAAGAGATTTTGAAATCAGATGACAGAGTCAGAATCATTTATGTGATTCCCACCTTCCAGAATCCCACCGGTATTACCATGAGTTTGGAAAAAAGAAAGAAACTGCTCTCTTTGGCTTATCAATATAACGTGGTAATTTTTGAAGATAACCCCTACGGCGAGCTTCGTTTTAAAGGGGAAAATGTGCCCACCTTAAAATCTATGGACGAAGAAAACGCCGTGATGTATTTTGGTTCCTTCTCCAAAATTTTGGCACCCGGTCTGAGACTTGGTTTTACCCACGGTATTCCCCAGATTATGGAAAAAATGGTGGTGGCAAAACAGGTTAATGACGTACATACCAACCTGTTAACCCAAGTGATTGCATCCGAATGGCTAAAAACCTGCGACATTGATGCTCATATTGGGAAAGCAAGAGAATTATACGGCCATCAGTGCGAACTGATGTTATCCGAAATGGACAAACACTTCCCCAAAGAAGTGAAATACACCCGTCCCGAAGGCGGTTTGTTCATCTGGTGCACCCTGCCCGAAGGTATGGATGCGGCAGGGATCGTGAAAAAAGGTGTGGAAAAGAACGTGGCATTTGTGCCGGGAAGTAACTTTATGACCGATATGGGTAAACCCTGCAACTGCTTCCGCTTAAATTATTCCACTATGACCGACGAAAAAATTGTGGAAGGCATCGGTATTTTGGCAGACGTATTGAAAGAGAATTTATAATTTGAATGAAGAATGAATGATGAATAGTGAATAATTATGGTGGCAGGCTTTGCCTGCATCAATATCATGTTCGGCAAAGCCGAACCACCGCAATTCTTCATTCTTCGTTATTCATTATTCATTATCCCAACAAAGACGAGGATTTTTTTGGTATTTGTACTTTGATAAAAGGCAAATAATCTATAATTTTGATGAACCTAACAAAGACGAGGATTAAAAAATATGGAACAAGTAGAAAGAAAAAAACGAATCTTTTCGGGCATTCAGCCCTCAGGACATATCACCATCGGCAACTATATCGGTGCGTTGAAAAACTGGGTAAAACTCCAGGATGAGTACGACTGTGCATACTGCGTGGTGGATATGCACGCCATCACCGTCCGTCAGACTCCTGCGGATTTAAGAAAGCGTTGCTTAGACTTTTTAACCCAGTATATTGCTTGTGGATTGGATCCTGAGAAAAACATTATGTTTATGCAGTCCCATAACCCTGCTCATGCAGAGCTTGCCTGGGTGTTAATGTGCAATTCCTATATGGGTGAATTATCCCGTATGACCCAGTTTAAAGATAAAACCAGAAATAAGCAGAACGAATCCATCGGCGCAGGTCTGTTCACCTATCCCGTTTTAATGGCGGCAGACATTCTGTTATACGGTACGGATCTGGTGCCTGTTGGCGTGGACCAGATGCAGCATCTGGAATTGGCAAGAGATTTGGCGATCCGTTTTAACAATGTGTATGGTGATACCTTCACCGTTCCCGAAGGATATTTGTCCAAAACCGGCGCCAAGATTATGAGCTTGCAGGAACCCACCAAGAAAATGTCTAAGTCTGACGAAAACCCCAAAGCTTATATCACCATTATTGATGATGCAGATACCATCACCAAAAAAATTAAGTCTGCGGTGACCGACAGCGATATGAAAATCTGCCGTGGGGAAGGCAAAGAAGGTATTGAAAACTTAATGAGCATGATGGGTGCCATCACAGGCAAATCCTTTGAGGAAATCGAAGCCGAATATCAGGGCAAAAACTACGGTGTGTTTAAAAGCGATGTGGCAGAATGCGTGGTGGAAGAGCTTCGTCCCGTAAGAGAAAAATATCTGCAATTGCAAGGCGACAAAGCATATCTGGAACAGATTTATAAACAGGGCGCCGAAAAAGCCTGCCTTGCATCCCGCAAGATTTTAAGAAAAGTGTATAAGAAAATCGGTTTTATCGAACGCTAAAGCCTGATAAAACAAACAACATATGAGCCTTCCCCTCAAGGGGAGTGGAAATGATTGTACAACATATAAGCCTTCCCCTTGAGGGGAAGGGGGACCGCTTGCGGTGGATGAGGTGTTTTTGGAATGAACTCATTTCAGAATAAAAAACTAACTAACAATGCCAAATTCCTGCGAAAAGAAATGACCAAAGAAGAACGGCATTTATGGTATGATTTTTTGAAAACCTTACCAATCACCGTCAATCGGCAAAAAGTGATTGGTAACTACATTGTTGATTTTTATATTGCATCATCCAAGCTGGTGATTGAATTGGACGGTAGCCAGCATTTTGATGATAAAGGCAAAGCACAGGATTCCCGGAGAGATTCTGATTTGAGGGCATTGGGAATTACTGTATTGCGATATTCCAATTTGGATATTAACAAAAATTTTCGGGGTGTTTGCAGTGATATTTTAAATCATTTAGACACCTCATCAGTCACTTCGTGACAGCTTCCCCTCAAGGGGAAGCCTTAAACAAACTATAAATTTAATAAAGGAGTATATCACATGAACAAGTATATCGGTCATCCGTCTCAGCTGGGCGGAATTGAAGAAGTAACTTTGGCAAAAGGCAAAGGGAAAGGCATGAACCTTCTGCAGATTAAAAACACCAAGGCAATTGATTTAACCTTAGTGTGTGACAGATGTATGGATATGTCCCGCTTATCCTACAAAGGGGTGAATTTAGGCTGGTTCTCTCCTGCAGGCTATATGGCACCCGGTTTGTATGACGATGCCAAGGGAAAAGGATTCTTACAGAACTTTTTTGCCGGCTTTATGACCACCTGCGGTTTAACTGCTGTGGGCGGTAGTGTGGAAGATGACGGCGAAAGCACTCCCATGCACGGTTTAATTTCCAATACCCCTTGCGACAGCTACAATTACTGGGAAACCGAAGATGAAATCATCGTGGAAGCAGTTGCAACCGAAGCATCTTTATTTGCTTGTCACACCCAGATGAAACGTACTTATAAAATTTCCAAAACTGAAGATAAAATCACTCTGTCTGACACCATCACCAATATCGGCAACAAAACTGCACCTTCTCAGGTGTTATATCATATCAACTTGGGATATCCGCTGTTATCAGAAAACGCAAAAGTAATGATTCCCGAAATCTCCAGTAAACCCACTTTAGAACGCTTCCAGCCCAAATACGATATGAGAAAAACCATCGAAAAACCCCAGGCAGGTTTTTCGGAAGAATGTTATCTCTATGACGTGAAAGAAGAAAACGGCATGGCAAAAATCGGTATCTATAATCCCGATTCCAAAGTGGGCTTCACCATGAGTTTCTCCAAAGAAACTCTCCCCTTCTTAACCGAATGGAAAATGATGGGTGAATATGAATACGTTCTGGGCTTAGAACCCGGTAACGCTTGGCCTTGCGGCAGAAAAGCAATGCGCGAAAACGGCGAATTAAAATTCTTGGAACCCGGCGAAAGCATTGTGACCGAAATTGTATTAGAATTTACCGACAAAGACTTTGATTTATAAAGAATAATGAAAAATGAAGAATGAATAATTTCGGTGGCACCCGTTGGGTGCATTAGATTGCAGGCAACGCCTGCTGACTCGTTTATGATGATAACGCTAAAACAAAAAAAGACGAACTGTTTCAGTTCGTCTTTTTTCATCATAGAGAATCAAAATGGCGGTGCCCTATGGGCACATTAGAATGCAGACGAAGTCTGCCACCGCAATTCTTCACTATTCATTCTTCATTTTTCATTGAAACTTTGCGATAAGCTTCTGTATGGGATATCCCATCGAGGAAAACCGTGTTTCATACTCGGTCATAATATTTCCTTTGGGATATTCCTTGTGCAAATCGAAGGTTAAAAGAAGCCACTCCATACCGTATTCTTTGGTTTCTAAGAGTGAAAAACGGAATAAACGCACATTGTCTGTTTTAAAATGCAGTTCCCCGTCTTTTACCAGCACCGTTTCGTATCTTTTTAAAAACAGCTTGTGGGTTAAACGTTTTCTTCTGTGGCGACCTTTGGGCCAGGGGTCGGAAAAATTTAAGTAGATTCTGTCAATACTGCCCGGTGCAAACATACTGTCCAGCAGCTCCGCATCCAGATTGGCAAACCGCAGATTGGAAATTCCTTCCGATTTGGTTGCCGCAATGGCAATCACGTCCGCACATTTTTCAAAAGCAATATAGTTGATATTGGGATTTTCTTTTGCCAAGGTGGTGATAAAATCCCCTTTGCCTGCTCCGATTTCAATATGAACGGGATTTTTGTTTCCAAAAATCTTTTCGCAATCAATATATTCTGAGGGGTTTTCTTTGGTGGCGTTGGAAAAATCCAGGAAAAAGTCTTTATAAAACTCCAATCTGGAGGGGGTATTCTTCTTTTTTCGTAACCGCATAAGTAACAAATTCCTTTTCTTAGTGTTTTTTGTATTTTATCATAAAGCTTATAAAAATACAATAGATTTTCCGAAAAAACGCGAATCGTCTCTAAAATACTTTCTATATATCAAAAAATGAAAAAAAATACCAAAAAAAATCGAGAACTTTTTTTAATTCTTTTGATTTCCCGACAGATTGCAACACCTTTTTCATAAAATCTGTGCTATACTGATGCAAATTGGAAAAAATTGGAAAAAGGAGTGGTCGTTTTGGGAATCCTCACACAAATAAAAGACAGCGTTATCGGGACACTAACAAAGGAAACCAAAGAAACAAAAGAAGCGAAGGAAACAAAAGAAACCAAAGAAACAAAAAAAGAAAAGAGACCCAAGAAAATAAAAGGTGTAAAGCATACCAAAAATACCAAAAATACTAAAAAAACCAAAAAACAGAAAAAGCAGTTGTTATTACGGGTTTGCATGGTTCTTTTGCAGTTTTTCTTGGCATTCTTTTTGGGTCGGACAAGTTTGCTTTACGGCATTTTCCCCTTTGGGGGTTCTGCTTTTTTGGCAATGGGAGGTGGCATTGCTCCCTATCTTGGTGCCGTTTTGGGAAGCTACACCTTAGGTGGCTATGACAGTATGGTAGCCTTGACTCTTTGTTTTGTGTTAAAACAACTTCTTCCCGGGGAAAAATGGGATGCCTTTCATCTGTTTGTGTCCTTTGCAGGAGTATTTACGGTGGTTCTTCTGACGACTGCTCCTCTCCCCAGAGATGCCATCGTGAAAGTGATTTCTGTACTTCTGACAGTGTCGGGCTATTACATATTGAAAAAAGCGTACCGTGCCCAGTTTGTAAAGGCAAAGGGGTTAAAATTTACGGGGGATGAGCCCTACTGTTCTATCTTTTTACTCTTTGCCCTGATATCGGGAATCCGTTCCGAAACAGTGGTTTTTTTGGTAAGAATTCATGACATTCTGACTTTTTGGGTCATTGCCCGTGCCGCCTACAGCTTCGGTATCGGCGGCGGTTCTGCCACAGGTGCGCTTTTGGGTATCCTGTCAGGGCGTCCGGCAGAATTTGCCACCCTTTCCATGTCGGTGTATTCTTTGTTTGGTTTCTTTACGGGGATTTTTTCCAAATTCAATAAGTTTGTCACCTTTTTGGGATTCTTATTTTCCTATGTGTTTGTGGCTGCCTATTTTCCTCAAACGGAAAATCTGGTGTTTTATCGGGATGTTCTCTTTGCAGGACTGTTATTTCTGGCCATGCCAGACGGTCTGTTGGAGCCCTACTTAGACCGCTATCGGGAAGGCACACCTGTGGCAGACAGACTGGCATCCCAAAATATGATTACGGCGGAACGCTTAGACCGTCTTGCCAAATCTTTTTCGGGGCTTTCTCTGGAAATCGGTCGTCACGAGAAACAAATGCAGAATCTTTCTGCTGTCAGTGAACAGACCTTGTTTGATTTTGTGGGGGACAAGCTATGCCACGGTTGCAGTTTAAAACGTGCCTGTTGGCAGGAGCATCGGTCGGATACCGAAGCAGGGCTTACGGCAGGAATGAACCGTCTTGCCAAAAGCGGCACTTTGTCCTTAAAATATCTGCCCGACGCCTTTCGCAACCGTTGTGTCAGAGAAGATAAGCTGACCGAAACTTTGCGAAACTTTTACGAGCTTTCCCGCTTAAATGCCTTTTGGAAGCACAGACTTCGGGAAAACACCAACGCTTTTCGGGCACAGTTTTTAGAGCTTTCCGATATCATTTGTCAACTTAAGAAAAATATGGAAACCAACCGCTATTTTGACGGCCCCCTGTCTGCCGAGTTATACAGTGCTTTGGGAAATGCAGGTTATCTTGTTAAGGAAGTTTCGGTATTTCATTCCATGGAAGAACAATATCTGGTGAAACTGGAAATGGCGCCTTGCAACTATGGGGAAAACTGTTTTGCAACCTTAGAGAAAATTGCCACCGAGCTGTTAGGCGTTCCCATGACGGTTACCGAAGGGTCATGCGGACGCCGTCTTTGCAATTTGCTCTTAACGGAAGGGGACCTGGGCAATGTTGAGCAAAGAATCCAGAGTTTTTCCAAAAAGGAGGGAGACGCTTCGGGAGACAGCCATATCATTTCCCGTTTGAGCCGTCATCGGTATCTTCTGGCACTCTCCGACGGAATGGGAACAGGTTTTGACGCAGGAGAAGTGTCGTCTTCGGTGGTAACCCTTTTGGATGAAATGCTTCGGGCAGGCTTTTCCGGGGAATCCGCATTTTCCATGCTCAATTCCTTTTTGATTGTTTCTTCCTCTGCTTCCGCAACTCTTGATTTTGCCATTGTGGATTTAAAGAAAATGACGGCAACTTTAGTCAAAACAGGTGCTTGCCCCACCTACTTAAAGCGGGAAGACGAAGTAATTTCAGTGGCAGACGGTTCCCTTCCTGCAGGAATCCGCCCCAAAAAGCCGTATGTGAAAACGCTCCATCTTTGCGAAGGGGACATTCTGATACTGATTTCCGACGGGGTTGCGGAGGCACTCCCCGAAGAAGACTGGGTATATTCTGCCTTGTGCAAAAACCCTTCTTCCCATCTTTCGGAAAATGTGGACTTTTTGGCATCGGTGGCGTATGAAGCAAGTCGTGACAATCCCGACGATATCACGGTATTGGGAATAAAAATTTTGCCATAGGCAAAATTTTAGTGAATAGTGAAGAATGAATCATGAATCATTGCGGTGGCAGGCGAAGCCTGCATTATGATAATGGTTGGCTACGCCAACCCACCATAACTATTCACTCTTCATTATTCTTTATTCATTAAAAAAAAGACTGCAAAGCTTTTTGCTTTTGCAGTCTTTTTGCGGTTTAGTTTAAATAGAAGCGGAACAGTTCTTCCAAAATATCGTCTCGTTCCAGTCGACCAATCATAGCTCGTGCACCGTTATGGCTGGTAATATAGGTGGGATCTCCCGAAAGCACATAGCCCACCAGCTGATTGATGGGGTTATAGCCCTTCTCCTTTAATGCCTGATACACAAAATGAAGAATTTCAGGGATATTTTTTTCGTCATCTTTTGGAATCTGCACCATTCTGGTTTCGCTCATGGGTATCATCCTTTCCGTACTCAGAATCGTTTTATGAGTTTATTATATCATATTTCTTTTGGAATTTCAACTGTTTTTTATATTTTTTGGGAGATTCGGCATGAAAAACGTGCGGATGGACACACTTTTTTTAAAGAAAACAAAAAAAATTAAAAAATTGCCAAAAAAAACTTGATTTTTGAAAAAAGGTGTGCTATAATAGTCGAGAATTCGCACGCGCCCTTATACAAACTCGGTGACAAAGTTAAATTTTTTCATGGCTTTGTTCGTTTGTAAGTAGAGCATTTCCAAGGCTTTACGCGGCGCCGAGGAACAACCAGAAAGGAATTTTATCATGAGCAACGTAATCTCCATGAAACAGTTATTGGAAGCAGGCGTTCACTTCGGTCATCAGACCAGAAGATGGAACCCCAAAATGGCTCCGTACATCTTCACCGAAAGAAACGGAATCTACATCATCGACCTGCAGAAAACTCTGAAAAAAGTAGAAGAAGCTTACTACTTTGTTAGAGACATTGCTGCACAGGGCGGTGAAATCCTGTTTGTTGGTACCAAAAAACAGGCTGCAGACGCTGTAAAAGCTGAAGCTGAAAGAATCGGCATGTACTATGTAAACGCTAGATGGTTAGGCGGTATGTTAACCAACTTCAAAACCATCCGCAGAAGAATTGACAGACTCTTCCAGTTAAACAAAATGGAAGAAGACGGTACCTTTGATTTACTTCCCAAAAAAGAAGTTATCAAATTAAACTTAGAAAGAGAAAAATTAGAAAAATACCTGGGCGGTATCAAAAACATGAAAAAGCTCCACAGCGTTCTGTTTGTTGTTGACCCCAGAAAAGAAAGAAATGCAATCTTAGAAGCTAAGAAACTGCATATTCCCGTTGTTGCAATCGTAGATACCAACTGTGATCCCGATGAAGTGGATTACGTAATCCCCGGTAACGACGATGCAATCCGCGCTGTAAAACTGATTGCTGAAACCATGGCAAACGCTATGATCGAAGGCAGAGAAGGCGCAGCAGTTGCAATGGAAGAAGAAACCGACGAAGCAGCTGAATAATTAGAAACTGATTTTTAAGAAAATAGGCAACACTCGCTTGCCTATTTTCCATATCATAATGAAAAGGAGAATATTATTATGGTTACACCTCAGATGGTTAAAGAATTAAGAGAAATCACCGGTTGCGGTATGATGGACTGTAAAAAAGCATTATCCGAAACCAACGGCGATATGGAAAAAGCAATTGAATTTTTAAGAGAAAAAGGCTTAGCAGCTGCTGCAAAAAAAGCAGGCAGAATCGCTGCTGAAGGTATCGTTTCTGACTTTACCTGTGATGGCGTTGGCGTTATTATCGAAGTAAACTCCGAAACCGACTTCGTTGGTAAAAACGCAGATTTCCAGACTTTCGTAAAAGATTTAGCTGAAATCGTTGCAAAAGAAAATCCCGCTGACGTTGCTGCTTTAATGACCTTAGCATACAAAGATTCCGGCATGAGCGTTGAAGAAATGTTAAGAGACAAAATCTTAACCATCGGCGAAAACATGACCATCAGAAGATTTGAAAGATACGAAGGCGCTGTTGCTACCTATATCCATGGTGGCGGCAGAATCGGTGTTATGGTGCAGGCTGAAAACGCTTTAGACGGCGATGATTATGAAGCAGCTCGTGATGCAGCAATGCAGATCGCAGCAATCAACCCCACCTATTTAGACAAATCCACCGTTCCCGCAGAAGATATCGAAAAAGAAAAGAAAATCTTAATCGAACAGATTAAAAACGATCCCAAATCTGCAGGCAAACCCGATGCAATCATCGAAAAAATGGTAATGGGCAGAATTTCCAAATTCTACACCTTAAATTGCTTAAACCAGCAGGAATTCGTTAAAGATTCCGACAAAACCGTGGAACAGTATTTAGCTTCCAAAGGCGTAAAATTAGTAAAATTTGTTCGTTTTGAAAAAGGCGAAGGCTTAGAAAAGAAAGTTGACAACTTTGCAGAAGAAGTTGCAAATATGTCCAAATAATTATTAAAATTAAAATGGCAAGCACCAATATGATGCTTGCCATTTTTACGGCAGCCAACGGACAAGTCGTTGGAAATGAAGAATGAATAGTGAATAGTGAATAATTTCGGTGGCGCCCTGTGGGCGCATCATATGATGCAGGCGAACGCCTGCCACCATAATTCTTCATTCTTCATTTTTCATTATTCACTATTTCAATACAGAAAGGATTGAAACATTATGCAACCTATCTATAAAAGAGTATTGTTAAAAATCAGTGGCGAAGCGTTGGCAGGTGCAAACGGCTTCGGTTTGGATTTCAACGTAATCGGCGATATCGGAAAACAGGTTAAAAAATGTGTATCCATGGGTGTTCAGGTAGCCATCGTTGTAGGTGGCGGTAACTTCTGGAGAGGAAGAACCGGCGAAAATATGGATAGAACCCGTGCAGACCATATGGGTATGTTGGCAACTGCCATCAACTCTTTGGCAATTGCAGATTCTCTGGAAGCATTAGGCGTGCAGGCAAGAGTGCAGACCGCCATTGATATGCGTCAGATTGCAGAACCCTACATCCGTGGCAGAGCAGAACGTCATTTGGATAAAGGCAGAGTGGTAATCTTCGGTTGCGGAACCGGAAACCCCTATTTCTCTACCGACACCGCTGCAGCTCTTCGTGCTGCTGAAATCGGTGCAGACGTGATCCTCTTAGCGAAAAAAGTGGATGCTGTGTACGATTCCGACCCCGCAAAAAATCCCGATGCAAAGAAATTCGACAAAATTTCCTATATCGACGTGTTAAACCGTGGACTTGGCGTGATGGATTCCACCGCAACCTCTTTATGTATGGATAATAATATTCCCATTCACGTGTTTGGTTTATCTGAACCGGAAAACATCATCAAGGCTATCACCGGCGAAACCATCGGTACTTTAGTGAAATAGGCTTGTAAAATTACCGAGAACGCAAAAGGCATGGTATTCTTATCGCCTTCCCCTTGAGGGGAAGGGGGACCGCTTGCGGTGGATGAGGTGTTTTCTGAAGCATGAAAAGGTGAAAATTTGTTCACACAAATTTTGATTAGAATGCCTTTTGCTATGAACCAACCTCACCTCTCGGCGTACCTGTGTACGCCTTCGGGTAACCCCTACGGGTTCGGTTGATTCATTCTCAGCAATTTTCCTGCACCTTAGGTAGCGGAGAGCCAAACAAACGCTCGCCCCAACGATGCGGATAACCCCTTCGGGCTTGATTTCAACATTCTGAACAATTTTTCCGTCGCTATCGGATAGATGCTCGACAAATGGCGCACAGTTGAAGAACGAATAATGAAAAATGAATAACGAAAAATTGCGGTGGCAGGCGTTGCCTGCATTATAATGCACCCGAAGGGTGCCACCATAATTATTCATTATTCAATCTTCACTCTTCATTATTTTAAGCAAAAAACCGTAAGGATTTCCTTGAAAAATCCTTACGGTTTTTCAAGGAAATTTTTTGATTTTCCAATCCCGAAAAAATGTAGAAATATACGAAAAAAACCAAGAAAAAATCATTGACAATTTCTGTCAAAAATGATACAATAGATAGAAAGAAATTTCTCTCGAATTTCTAAAAAGAGAGACCATCTGCTTTTCTAAAAAAACCGAAATCCCTTGTGATTTCGGAAAAAATTTTACCCTTTTTTAGGAAAAACCGCTTAAAATCGTTGATTTTTGGCTACGATACACACAATCAGAAAGGAAGTTTTCGCTCATATGAAAGAGATGTACTTGATTCTGGAAAACAAAACGGTTTTCAAAGGCAAAAGCTTTGGCGCTTACCGTGAAGCGGTAGGCGAACTTGTGTTTTCCACCAATATGCTTGGCTATATGGATACTCTGACCGATCCTGCAAATTTCGGCCAGCTTGTGATTTCCACCTTCCCTGAAATGGGTTGTCACGGTACTATCGCAGAAGAAATGGCAGGCAAAAAAGCATCCTGTTTTGGTTATATTGTAAAAGATTGGTGTCAGGCACCGTCCAACTGGCGTTTGGAGGGTGATCTTGACACTTTTTTAAAGGAAAAAGACATCCCCGGCATTTATGGAATTGACACTCGTAGATTGACCAAAATGGTTCGTGACGCCGGCACGATGAACGCAAAAATTTCCTTTACCCCTGATTTTACCGACGATATTGCAAGTTATAAAATTGTGGATGCGGTAAAATCCGTTTCCGTTTCTGAAAAAGAAACCATCCCGGCAAAAGAAGGCAAATACAATGTGGTGATGTGGGATTTTGGTTGCAATAACAATATGGCAAAAGCCTTTCTGGATGCCGGTTGCAACATCACCAAAGTTCCCTACAACACCCAGGCAGAAGACATTTTAGCATTAAAGCCCGACGGTGTGATTTTATCCGGCGGACCCGGGGACCCCACCCTTTTAACCGACGTGATTACCGAAATCCGTCAGTTAAAAGACATTCCCACTCTGGGAATTGGTTTGGGACACCAGCTGTTGGCACTGTCTCAGGGTGCAAAAATTGAAAAACTGAAATTCGGCCACCGTGGTGCGTCCGTTCCGGTTCGCAACGAAACCACCGGCAAGGTTTACATTTCCTCTCAGAATCACAGCTACCAGGTGGTAAATGATTCTGTGGAAGCTTTTGGTAAAGTTTCGTATCGTAATGTGAATGACGGAACCTGCGAGGGCATTGACTATGCCAACATTCCTGCATTTTCCGTGCAGTTTAACATTGAAAGCTTCTCCGAGCCCATGAATCCGGGCTTCTTGGTGGGCAGATTTACAAAGATGATGGAGGATAGAAAAGATGCCGTTAAATAAAGAAATCAAAAAAGTTTTAGTCAT
>JAFYVF010000089.1 GCA_017549265.1 Clostridia bacterium | reverse complement strand
TGGTACGAAATTTGATTGAAAATGCTTTTTGCTCTGAATCAATCGTGCCTCTCGGCGTACCTTTGTACGCCTTCGGGTATTCCCTTACGGGCAAGATTGGTTCAGTCTAAGCCCTTTTCTCTGCGTTGAACGGACTTGATAAAGGGCGCATAACGAAAGAACCTCGCCACTCGCCGTACACTCAGTACGGCTTTGGGTACTATCAAGGTGCTTCTTGATTCGGTTTCTTTATTCTCTCGTTAAATGATAATATAAAAAAGACGAAATTCATTGCGAATTTCGTCTTTTTTGTTGTTTATGGTGATGTTATCTGATATTAGATAGACACATCAATAGATTTTTTCTCGCTTGCAGACTGGAATGCTGCTTCCATTACCTTCATCACGCGAAGTGCCTGTTCGGGAGTGATGGTCAGTTTTGCTTTACCTTCGATGGCATCAGTAAACTGGTCATATACCACAGTCACATCGTCGGTTACGCCTTCGGGAAGGCTTAACGGAATAGTTTCGGTGCAGTTATCGTTTCGAGGTGCCATCGTTTTGGTGGGACCTGCCATAGTATAGAAGATTTCTTCTTCCCATTGTACTTCAGTGTCGGTGCAACGAACGATTTTGCCGTTACAATCCCAACTGTCAATCTGCAGAGTTCCTTTTTCACCCATTACATACCATCTGGGGTGGGGAATATAGTGGTTGGTGCCAACTTCAACGATGGCAGTCAATCCGTCTTCAAAGGTCATCATCAAATGGAAATTGTCATCCACTTCAGGATACTGCACGCTTAACATTTTGCAGTAAATCTGAGTTACCTTTTTAGGAATCATATACATCAGCTGATCAATGAGATGAACACCCCAGTCCAGCATCATACCGCCACCAAGAGATTTTAGGGTTCTCCAGCCGGAGGGCATTCCGCGGGAACCTTCCACTCTGGATTCAATTACATAGGGTTGTCCGATGAGCCCTTCTTCCACCTTTTGTTTCATTAACACGAAATCACGGTTGGTGCGACGGTTCTGGTCAATGGTGAATACCTTGCCGGTTTCTTTTACCACATCCATAATTTCCAGCAGCTCCTCAGAAGAGATGGTCACAGGCTTTTCACAAATGACGTGTTTTCCTGCACGAAGAGCATCAATCACAATGGTTTTATGTGCATCGTTGGTGGTTGCCACTAAAATAATGTCGATTTCTTGATCAGAAAGGATTGCTTCTTGGGAGGGGTAAACTTCTAAGTTTCGTTCTTTGGCGTGGTCGCAGGCATTCCGGTCGGGATCGTAGATTCCTTTGATGGTAACACGGTCATAGCCGATTAGCATCTGATAATGCTGTCTTGCCATACTTCCGAAGCCGATAATGCCCATTTTGTGTGTTACACCCACCACATTTCACCTGCACTTTCACAAATGATAACGTCTTTTAAGAAAGCAATTGCTTTTTTCAGACCTTCTAAAGGAGCCATCAATCCGTCTTCGTGTTCGATGGAGATGGCGCCGTCATAACCCACGGTTTTTAAAGCGCTGATGATGTTATTCCACACTTCTTTGCCGTGTCCGTAACCAACTGTTCTGAAAATCCAGCTTCTTTCTGCCAATTTTGCATAATCGTTGGTAGTATCCAGAACACCGGTGGTTTTGGTGTTGGTTTCATCAATTTTGGTATCTTTTGCGTGGAAATGATAAATCGCACCTTTTAACATCTTAATTGCTTCGCAGGGATCAATTCCTTGCCAGAACAGATGGCTGGGGTCCACGTTTGCACCAATGATATCGCCAACGGCTTCTCTTAATTTTAAGAGGGTGGGGGGGTTATATACCATAAATCCGGGATGCATTTCAAAAGCAATCTTTTTGATGCCGATTTCTTCTGCCAGTTTTGCAGTTTCTTTCCAGTAGGGGATTAACACTTCGTTCCACTGCCAGTTTAACACATCCAGATATTCCGGAGGCCAGGTACAGGTAATCCAGTTAGGATACCGGGAAGCATCGCAGTCACCGGGACAACCGGAAAAACCGATAATGGTATCCACGCCCAGCATTACAGCAACTTTCATGGCATCCACAAAATCATTGTGATACGCTGTTGCAATTTCTTTATTGGGGTGAATGGGGTTGCCATGGCAGGCAACTGCAGAAAGTTTCATATTATATTTTGCGAGCAGTGCTTTAAAATCTTCTACCTTTTGGGGATTTGCAAGATATTCTTTGGGATCCAAATGCACTTTTCCGGGATAACCGCCGGCGCCGATTTCCATACTGTCAACGCCTAATTCGCTTAAGTAGCGAATCGCATCCTCCAAGCTCATTTCGTTTAAAACAGGGGACATAACAGAAAGTTTCATAGCTTTTTCGACCTTTCCGTCTGCATTCTATCAGACACAGACTAATAAATTATAACAATTCGGGGATTATTGTTCCAAGGGTTCCTGAAGAGGACAATCCAACACAATATTTTTACGGAGCGGACAAGCCCATTTTACAGCATTTTTAATGATTTTCTGAATGTTTTCATTGTAGTATGCCGCATTATCTTCGTGACCGGGCTGGAAATAGAAAATTTTACCGTTTTCTCTGGTAAAGGTGCAACCGCTTCTGAACACTTCGCCACCTGCAAACCAACCTAAGAATAACACTTCATCAGGATTGGGAATACCAAACGGTTCACCGTACATTTCTTCTGCTTCCAATGCGAAAGTTTCGTCCACACCCTGAGCAATCGGATGGTTGGGAGCGATGGTCCATAAACGTTCTTTCACATTCATTCTCCATTTTAAGGTGCAGGAGGTACCCATCAGTTTTCTGAAAATTTTGTTGAAATGAGAAGAATGCAGAGCAATCAGACCCATACCGCCTAAAATGTGGGTCCAAACACGTTCCACAATGGGATCGGGGATTTTTTCGTTTCCGCCGTGAGACCAGATAATTAAAACGTCGGTTTCACGAAGCACTTCTTCGGTGAAGCCACAATCTTCATCGGATAATACTGCGGTGGTAACTTCGATATCATCACATTTTAAAAAGTTTGCGATGGTATTTCGAATTCCGTTGGGGTGCATATCAATTGCCGCCGGGTTGTTTAAGTAGGAATCATCATCCCATACAAGCACTTTCATTGTGTACGTCCTCCTATAATCTTACTTCAAATCCGGTTTCTGCGGATTCATACATTGCTTCTAAAATCTTAATCATATTCACGCCCTGAATGGGAGTAAAGTTGGGTTTTTCGCCATCTTTTAATACTTTAATAAAGTGTTTGATGTTGTCAATATGAGCGTTGGGGCCATCGGACAGTTTGGGAAGAATATCTTCCAACACACCGTCTTTTTCGGTGAACACTTTGATGGTTTCGTCGGTCATAATCGCACCGGCTTTGGTACCACGCAGTTCCACGAAAACATTTTCCTGTTCAATGTTGGAAGCCCAGGAACATTCCACCTGCAGACAAGCACCGTTATCAAATTTGATAAAGCCCATTGCTAAGTCTTCCACGTCGAAAATACCATCTTCTTTTGCCACGCCGAAACCGGAATGAATGGAGTCGGAAACGTTGGAATCTGCAAATTTGCAATAGGTAGCACCGGAAACTGCCACGGGAGTGGGGTTACCCATCAGCCAGATTGCAAGGTCAATCATATGCACGCCTAAGTCGATTAACGGACCGCCGCCGGACTGTTCTTTGGTGGTGAACCAGCCGCCTTTGCCGGGGATACCACGACGTCTCTGCCAACCGCAGCGACCGCAGTAAACTTCGCCCATAGAGCCTTCTTCAATATAATTCTTTAAGTAAACAGATTTGGAACGATAACGGTTATTTCTCATAACCATCAGATGTTTTTCATTTTTTTCTGCAGCTTCTTTCATACGAAGTGCTTCAGAAACAGAAATTGCATCCGGTTTTTCACAAAATACATTCACACCGCTGTTTAATGCATCCACAGCAATGATGGAATGCAGGTAGTTGGGGGTAGCAATGTCAACATAGTCTAAGGTTTCATTTTTTAATAATTCTTTATAATCGGTGTATGTGTGAGCAGTATCGAGACCGTATCTGTTTTGCAGACGTTCGATTTTTTCGGGCAGAATATCGCAAATTGCTACAATTTCCACATCGTCATTGTTGTGATATGCACGCATATGAGTTTCAGTCATAATACCGCCGAGGCCAATTAGACCTACTTTTAATTTCTTATCCATCTTGTTCCTCCGAAAATTTGATATTTTTTGATATTTTTTGATATTTTAAAAAAATTTTTATTTTTTTCAATTTTAGTATAGCATATTCCGATTTCATGTGATATAATAGATTTATCCAAAAATATCAATTTTTTACGATTTGAGGAAAAAGTTATGATAAATTCTTTCACAGAAAAGCCATTTATTATCAATGGCATGAAGAGTTGGATTCATTGTTTGGAGTGTAAGGTGGAAGGAGCAACCGAAAAAATCCCCGACCTTCACCATTCTCACGACTATATTGAATTGTTGTATGCACTGGATACCGAGGGCTATGTGTGGCTAAACGGGGAACAATGTCCTTTTGTGACAGGGGATTTGATTATCGTGAATTCCAAGGTGTCTCACTCCTTGACATTCAACAGACACTCCACCCATATCTGTATCAAATTTTTACCCCAGATTTTATACGCTGATGAAAATTCTTTGTTTGAATTCAAATATGTTTTTCCTTTTCTGTCAGGCGATTCGCAACAGCAGGTG
>JAFYVF010000088.1 GCA_017549265.1 Clostridia bacterium | reverse complement strand
TTCTTCCACAAAGTTGATTTTCTTTTCTAAATCGGAAAGGGGTAACCCAACTGCCGCACCAGCAGGGCTCACGTGTTTAAAAGATGCTGCTGCGGGAAGACCGGTTGCTTCTTTTAATTCTTTTACCAGCTGCCAGCTGTTGAAGGCATCCAAAAAGTTGATATAACCGGGTCTGCCGTTTAAAATGGTGATAGGCAGATCATATTCTTCCGAAAAAATTCTGGAAGGTTTCTGATTGGGGTTACAACCGTATTTTAATTCTAATTCTTTCATCGTTTCGGTTCCTTTCCTTTTGTTAGTTGTTTTTGTTGATGATTCTGGTCTCATAAGAACCGTCTTTTAAGGAAATGTATCTCACAAACAAGGAAACCTTGTTGTCTTCATTTAAGTTTGTCCATAAGGTGTTGGTGAAGGAATCAATATCTTCGTTAATTTCCACCAGTTCAGGTTCCCCATAGAAAGAAGGAATGGGATTTCCGTCACATTTATAGGTATGAATGAAATGGCCTTCACCTGCTACGGGCTGGGAGTATTCATAGAAGAATCTCTGGCAGGATTCGCCGTTTCCCATTGCACTTTTTAAAATAGACATTTTATAGGAAAATCCGCTATTTACGGTCAGTTCTGCAGAAATACGGGGAGTGTAATTGGGCGCATCGGGTTCAAACTCACGGGTACGAAGTGCTTCTTCGAAGGTTTTGCCATCTTTTAAGAAGTCATACACGGTGTCGGTCTGGTCACCGTTAGTCACCACGGTTTTATCCCCCAGCACACGAACAGGTGCATAAATGATTAAAGAGGGATCACTTAATTTGGAGGGATCAAACGCTTCGGTACGGATGCCTTCCCCTTCAGTCACAAACACACGGTTACGGCTGTTTTCACTTCTTCCCATAATAAAATATGCGGTTACGGCGTGTTCACCATCTTTGGATTTCCCAACGATAATGCCTCTGCCGGGATAAGAATTTGTATTCAGTAATTCTGCAATCTGATTCATAGTCTATGTTGTTCCTTTCCTATACTCTGCCACTTAAAACCATTTCGCAGGCTTGGGGTAAAATCTTCCATTCTGCCTGCTCCATCACTCTTTTTTGCAACACTTCGGGAGTGTCGCCATCCTCTACCATCACGGGCTGTTGCAAAATAATTCTGCCGCCGTCGGTAATTTCGTTAACAAAATGCACCGTTGCACCGGTCACTTTTACCCCTTTTTCCAAGGCAGCTTCATGAACTTTCAGTCCATAGAAACCGTCTCCGCAGAAGGAAGGAATGAGGGAGGGATGCACATTGATAATTTTTTCGGGAAATTCTTTGATAATTTCTTCTCCGATAATGGATAAAAATCCTGCCAATACGATTAAATCGGGATTTTCCGCTTTTAATTCGGCAAGCAATGCTTTCTGATAGCTTTCGTTATCGGGAAAGCTTTTTCTTGCCACTACCACACCGGGAATCCCTGCGTTTTTGGCACGTTCCAATGCATACACATCCGGTTTGGAGGAAATTACTTTGGTAATTTCACCCGACACAATCACATCCTTGGCATCAATCAATGCCTGAAGATTGGTGCCACCGCCGGACACTAACACAACAATCTTTTTCATTAGATCAGTTTCACTCCTGCGTCACCGTTTTCTACGGTACCTAAAATATATGCTTTTTCCCCTAAGGATTCGATGATTTTTACCACGCCGTCTGCATCGCCTTTGTTTACAGCCATGCAAAGACCGATACCCATATTATAGGTGTTATACATATTTTCTTCGGAAATACCGCCTTTTGCCTGCAACAGTTTAAAGATGGGCAGTACGGGGAAGGAATCTTTTTTGATGACCGCTTCGGTACCCTTGGGCAACATTCTCGGAATGTTTTCATAGAAACCGCCACCGGTGATATGAGAAATTGCTTTCACTTTATACTGAGCTAACACAGCCAGTACAGTTTTTACATAAATTTTGGTGGGAATGATTAAAGCTTCGCCTAAGGTCATACCCAGTTCATCATAATATACGTCTAAATTTTTCTTCGCTTCTTCTTCGGGACCGTTTAATTCAAACACTTTTCTCACCAAAGAATAGCCGTTGGAATGAATCCCGGAGGAAGCCACACCGATTAACACGTCACCTTCTGCCACAGTGGAGCCGTCGATAATTTTATCTTTATCCACAACGCCCACGGAGAATCCTGCCAAATCGTATTCGTCCACAGGATAGAACCCGGGCATTTCTGCAGTTTCACCGCCAACCAAAGCACATTCGCCCAAAATACAACCGTCGCTAACACCTTTTACGATTTCTGCAATTCTTTCAGGCACGTTTTTGCCAACTGCTAAGTAGTCTAAGAAGAACAGAGGTTTTGCACCGGAGCAAACAATATCGTTCACACACATTGCAACACAGTCCTGACCAACGGTATCGTGTTTGCCGGTTAAGAATGCAATTTTTAATTTGGTGCCCACACCGTCAGTACCGGATACTAAAACGGGATTTACGTAGTTACCGGTTTTAAACAGTTCAAACAAACCGCCAAAACCGCCGATATCGGTCATAACGCCGTTGGTAAAGGTTTTCTTTACGCTTTCTTTAATCAGTTCCACGGAACGATATCCTGCGTGGATATCTACCCCTGCCTGTTTATATGCTTCATTCATAGTTTTTGCCCCTCTTTCTTATAAACTTGCAACTTCGTCCTGAAGTTTTTTATCTTTCTGGCGAACTTCGTTTGCCATATTCTCTTTCATTTGTTCTAATTTACTTTCAATATCTTTATATTTTAGGGAAAGAATCTGCAGTGCTAAAATTGCCGCATTGTCGCCACCGTCAATGGCTACGGTTGCCACAGGAATTCCTTTGGGCATCTGCACAATGGATAACAGCGCATCCAAGCCGTCTAACGTGGATGCCTTAATGGGAATACCGATAACGGGTAAGGTGGTAAACGCTGCTAAAACGCCGCCTAAATGTGCAGCCTTTCCTGCAGCCGCAATAATCACTTCAAAACCGTTCGCTTTGGCGTTTTTGGAAAACTGTGCCGCATCTTCGGGAGTTCTGTGAGCAGACATCACTTTTACTTCCACGTCCACTCCGTAATCTTTTAAGGTTTTAATACATCCTTTTAACTGGGGAAAATCAGAATCGCTTCCCATAATGACTGCAACTTTCGGCATTTTTTGCTCTTCCTTTCCGATTCATTTTACGTTTTTATCAAGTTATGGATAAAAAAGAATATCCTATCCTAACATATCAAATTCATTATAGCATAGCACACTCAAAAATGCAAGACAATCCGACTATTTTTTTCTTTTTTTCATATCACTTTTATGGAATAATCATCTCACAAACAGCATATAGTGAAATGAAAATAAAAAGAGCCTGCTCTTAGAATTTTAAAAAAGGAGAACCTTCTATGATGGAAGCAAACGTGACAAAAACTGTTTGGACAAAAAATATCAATCAACCCATTGAATGGGATTTAAATGTATCAGATTCCAAACGTGATATTTTAAAAATTCTCACCCAGAAGATTACGGGCTATGTATCGGAATATAGCGTTCGGGACAACTTGTTTACCGCCAAAGTGCATCTTTGCGTGAATCTTTTATATCTGCCTGAGGGGGCGGAAGGCGTACAGATTTGTTCTCTTTCTCACTCCGACACCATCCTGGTAAAAGAAGAAATTCCTGCATCCTTAATCTGGGATTTTTCCGATGTTTCTCTTTCCATTGCTCAAAATAATCCTGCCTTTCTCAACTCCAGAAAAGCAGGCGTCAGAGGGCGCATGCACCTTACACTCACTCTGTTTGAAAATGTATCCATTCCCAAATTAACAACGGATGCAGATATTGAATACTTAGAGGAAACCGTTCCTTCTTATGCAATCTTGCAAAGTGAGCAGGAAGAATTTCCTATGAACTTAAATTTCCCGTTACCGCCCGGAAAACCGCCTGTAGCAGAAATTTTAGATGCATCCCTACAAGTCAGAAATCAGGATTTAAAACCGATTTCCAATAAGGTGGTAGCAAAGGGGGACTACACGTTAAAGCTGCTCTACGCCTCCACCTTGTCAACTTTAGAAACAGCTGAATTCTCCTCTCCCTTTACCGAAATTGTGGATATAAGCACAGGTGACGACTGTTTATTACGATACGATATACTTCCCTTTCTACAGGATATTAAAGTAACCGAAAACGAAGAAAACGAAGCAAAATCCATTCATATCACAGGAGTGATGCAATTAAAAATGCAGGCAGTAGAATCTCAGGAAATTCCTTTCATTACAGATGCTTACTGCCCTCACTGCGTAGTGAAACTGTTAAAGAAAACCACACCTTTTGAAATGCTTGATGTGTTGTCTCCCGAAACCGTTTCCCTAAAGGAAATAATGGCTTTACCCGATGTACAACTGGAAAGCATTGCAGACGTATCCTGCACGCCAAAACTCACCGGCACAAAAATGGAGGAAAACCGCGTTGTGATGTCCGGTGAATTAGATACCACTGTTTTATATCAAACACCATCTGGAATGAATTCTTTGTCACGTCAGATTCCTTTTGAATTGGTTCATGAACTCACAAATCCCACCCACTGCACCTGTGCAACTGCCAAAATATTCCCCAATCATTTCTCTTATAACATTTTAAACCAAAGTTCTTTAGAACTGCGGATGGGTGTTACTGCGCAAATTGAACTCCACCACAACCTGGAAAAAGAATATGTGGAAGGAATTTTGCCCGACCGCAATCAGCCCATTCATCAAGACCGCGCCCCCATCGTCGCCTATATTATAAAGCCGGGAGACACTCTCTTTGCTATCGCCAAAAAGTATGCCACCACCGTGGAACGCTTAAAAGCAGTGAACAACATCGAAAACGACCGCAATTTAAAGGTTGGAAGTTACTTGATTATTGAGTGATTCATAAAAAACGTCTGTTCAAATACTTGATCAGACGTTTTTGCGTTCACCTAAAATAATTGGTTTTAGGCGATCTGTTCATCACTTCAGTTCTATTGGTCCGCACAGCTATGGCGTGATTGATATTATAAAAAAATCCGATGAGCAACCTTTCAAAGTCCCTCATCGGATTTTCTCTGTTATTTCTTTTGAAAAACCATTTCTAATGTATCGTCCGTAGCAATCAGAACGTTACCATCTATAGTGAGTATCGCCGGATCTTCGGGCCCTTCGTCATCAGCTATCAAGATAACAGTTTCCCCATCTTGAGACCAAGTAATTTGAATTTCAGAATCGCTGTTCTCATAAGTACCCGTACCATCTTCCGCTAGTGTAAATGAGATTTCAGGCAGCAAATCTGCGGAAACTTCCTCTCCCTCGGCGATTATACAGGTCAATTCATAACTACCTGTAATATCATTTTGAATACTTTCCGCCGGTGTTTCAGAAGGAGTTGCTGTTGGTTCGGGTGTAGGAGTAGGTTCCGGTTTTTCATAGAATTCAATGCTCATCACGTCACCGTCATAATATTGCAATGTCACACGATTTCCATCTTCGTCAGACGACTGATACTTGTCGAATTCACCGGGAGTCCAACTTTCGTATTGGCTGTCAAATCCTGTATCCGCACACGCCTGTACATAGTTGTCAAACTGCTGACGGCTGATATTTGCAACATACAATGTGCCATAACACTTAGAACACCTGCAAGAAACACCAATGTTAGAAGCAGGTTGTGGCAGAAATTCCGACATTCCCCAATTGTTCCAATCAAATTCTCGCATATGCTTGTATGGTGTAACCTCTATGGTATAGTACGCAGTTAAGATACCGGTGTTATCCCAAATGGTAATTTCAAAACCATCTTTGTTGAAAGCTTGAAATATCACGCGAGGACCATATCCTGAAATGGAATATTCATGTCCGTATATATATCCCATCTGTTTACATTGGGATATATAACTGTAAGGCTGAAAAAGCTCATAATCCACTTTGAATTTTAAACAAGTGCCTGTGTTTTCCAAAATTTCACCATAGTTTTCGGTCACCTCGGGAATCTTATCTCCTAATTGCAAATCACCCCAATAAAAAGGTTCAAAATTTTCTGTGCCGCAACCAACCAAGAAGCAGGAACAAATCGTTGTCAATAAACAAATAGCCACACTTTTTTGAATCAAATTCTTCATAATAATCCTCTTTCACATTACTTAGGAGCATCCAAAGTAATTAGCATAAAACGATTGTCGCTGTTTGGATAAAATTCCAATTTCAACTGGTATCCCTCGCTGTTGCGACCTTCAAATAAATAGGTGCTTTCTTTGCAGTCGAGGGAATATCCGGCAGATTTACAATTGCCCGCATATTCTTGGAAATACTCTTTCGATACATCATAAAATCGAACAATCAAGCATTCTTCATTGTCACTGCTGATGACTCCGCTGTTCATCTTCGGTTTCGGTAACTTATGACTCAAGGTCAGTCCATCCCAATCAAACTTTTCCGGTGAAGGTGCAACATGGCAACCACCAAGAGAAAGCAGACTGATGCACACAAGAAAAATCGCCATACTCTTTTTTAATATTGTTTTCATAATCAACCTCCATTTTATAGGTTATATCACCACAAGAGACGATTTCATTTCCCAAAAGTTCCCATTTTTATAAAATTTATATTTTTTACTACGAAACATGGTGCTAAAAATTAATATCTGTTGCTATGCACAACACATCAATCATACAAAAAAACAAAAAAAATGGCTTACAGAGCAATCTGTAAGCCATTTTCTTATTTTTATAAACCGAATTTCTTTTTGAATTTTTCTACACGTCCGCCGGTGTCTACCAGTTTCTGTTTGCCGGTATAGAACGGATGGCATTTTGCACAAATTTCCACGTGCAGGTTTTCCTTGCTGGAGCCGGTTTCATAAACCGCGCCACAAGCA